>JARLGN010000380.1 GCA_031292775.1 Acidobacteriota bacterium
AAAGTCCTGTGGGTCGAAGGTGGAGCACCACGCCGCGCGGCCGCCCGAACTGTGCAGCACCTGGCGCGCCGTCCGGTTCAGGGGAGCGGCCTCGTCATATCCTCGACCGTGCTGGACCACCACGCAAATATTGAGGATGCGAAGGTTCAGCCGCTTCAGCAGGTCCGTGACTGCGGGGTCATTAACAAAGGCGTGGGCGTGAATATCAATGGGCGCAAGGGCGGAGAATCCAGAAAGGTCACCAGCCGCAGAAGTGATGGGTTTTGCTCTGTAGGAAGAACTCGCGCTCAGCAAGTAAGCGAGCACAATCAGGGCGATTGTCGGGGTAACAATCCATGATGCCGCCTTCAACCTCCGGTATGAATTGCGCAATTCTTTTCTCCTTGGATCAGAGTTACGAGCGTCATCCGCAGCCGGCGTAACTTTTATCATGCGCAAGGATGCCGCGTCCAGCGAGAAGCAAATGGAGTCGGGATTTGATGTGGTACCATTCACGACGGTGGAGGAGCGTGGAAACCGATCTGAATCTACATTCCTCCCCCAAGCGGTCGAGGGATTGTCAGTTTTGAGTCGCCGTAATTGGGCGATCGAAGTCGAGGCATATTGGGGAGGTCCGCATGAACTGGCGAAAACATCTGGTCTTTGGCATATGTCTTTTCATTTTGTCAGGAGGTGGTCTGATGGTGGAAGCAGCGGACAGTCACGGTTCGAAGTACCAGACCTACATGAGCGACTCGCAGTTCACATCTAATTTCATAACGCAGGATTTTGTCCCCGACGGCAATCTGGAAAAGCCGGTGTGGCGTGGCGCGTCCTGGGTCAAAGTCGATCACGACGCTTTCAACCCGGTGACCTTTCCGCAATCCGCGATGGACATTGCGGCCCTATGGACACCGCAATACGTCTACTTTGCCTACCGCTGCCAATACACCACACTGAACGTGTACGAGGGCGGGGACCCTGGTAAGGATTTCTGGAAGCTCTGGGACCGCGACGTGGTGGAGGCTTTCCTGAACCCTCAGCCCGGGCACATGCGGCACTATTACGAGTTTGAGGTGGCGCCCAACAACCTCTGGATCGACTTGGAAATCGATCTCGACAACAATCCTTTCGGCGATGCCAAGTGGGATTCCGGGTATCAGCACGCGACGAGCATTGATGCCGCGAACCACGTGTGGACCTGCGAGATGCGAATTCCCGTTGCCGCTATGGCAGGCACGAAACCGCTCGAAGCCAATACCGAATGGCGCATCAACTTCTTTCGCGCCGACGGCCTGGGCGACGACACGAAGCGGCGGTTTCTTTCCTGGAGCCTGGTGCACAATGACACCGACTCGTTTCATGCGCCGTGGTCGTTTGGGGTGATCAAGTTCGTAAAGTAGGGACTGGGGACTGGGGCGGGGGTCTGGGTGTGTGGAAGTGGGTTACAAGGCGACCCCCTCACCCGTCCCGCCCCGGCTGATGAAAACGCCGGTTTCGGGCCACCCTCTCCCCCAAGGGGGCGAGGGAAGTAAACTCAAGTTACCTCTCCCCCCTCCCCATAGGAGCGAGGGAATTAAATTCAAATTACCTCTCCCCTCGCCCCCTTGGGGGAGAGGGGCCGGGGGTGAGGGGGTCAAGTTGGGACCAGCAACTCAAGTGAACAATGTTGCCACCAGTCCCCCAGCACCTAGCCCCCAGTCCCTAACAATACGCTCCATACTTCTCCACCAATTCCCCCACGCGGCGAACGCGGCGCTCCAACCCGTCAGGGGGGACCTGGTCAGCAACGCCGAGGACGTAACGAGGTTCGGTGCGCATGACTTCCAGCACGCGGCGTGTGTGTTGATCGAACTCCTCGTCGCTCACCAATTCCGTAAAGAACATTCCCGGTATGCCGCCCCACAGGACCGTGCTCGAGTTGCCGCTCCACTCCGCCCATTTTTCGATTTCCAAATCGCCCGCCGGCGCGGGTGTAAGGGCTTCGATGAAGGTAAGGCTGGTCGAACACGTCTCGCGCAGTAAACCCTTCATGGTTCCGTCGAGGTGAATGCACGAGAACTTTCCCGCATCGTGGATCCGCCGCGCCCAGGTTTCTTCATAATCGCGCATGAACATTTCGTAGAAGGTCTTCCCCACACATTCGGAGGAGAGGTTCTCCGGGATCATCAGGACATCGGTGGGGCTCTCCAGCGCTATCGCGGCCGCCGCATCGTGCGAGCGGCGGACAGCTTCCATCGTCTTGTGGAATTCCTCGCCGGCGTCGGTAAAAATCTCGAAAACTTTCGTTACGCCTGCATCCAGAGCAATCATCTGCATCAACGGACTCTTGGGCAGATAGCAGAGGACGACGCCCATGTCACCCACTTGCCCGCGTCGCCGCTCGGCGAAAGAGTAATCCGGCTCATAGCGGGTGTTTTCGTGGAAATAACGGTAGGCGCGCAAATCCGCAGCCGACTTCAACAGGTGCTCAGTAGGAGCTTCTGCAAACGATTCCGGCAGCCACGTCCAGGTCTCCCGCAAGGTGCCGCAGGGAGTCTCAATTTGGCGGTAACGAAGGTTTGCTTCCTTCCATTCCCGCACCCGGCAGCGCTCGGTGATGGCGCGAAAAGGAAAATAACCTTGCAGGTAGAATCCCACGCCGAGGTCACGATGCCAATCAATGTAAGCGTCACTCCGCCGGAAGTCCTTGGGTTTTTCACCCCGCTCAATCAGCGCCGTCACCCAATAATCCAAATCGCCGAACCACGGTACCCGGTCGGGCTTCTGCCCGTTCAGAACCGCCAGAACTCGCTCCCGTGGACTCATTTATTCCCTTCTCAAAATTGTCAGGTGCCGGATGTTAGGTATCAGATGTCAGGGCGGAGGTGCCAGGTATCAGGTGTCAGGTGTCAGGCGTCAGGGAAAACCTAAATCGCGGCACGTTGGACCTGGCACCTTCCGCTCAGAGCAGACATGAGGAGTGTAAGGTACAGGATGTCGAGGTTTAGATTTTCCTGACACCTGACACCTGGCACCTGATACCTTAGCTCTCCCCGCCTCCGCGGTGAATGACCTCACGCAGTATAGGTTCCGTATTCGCGGAACGCCTCGTACATGGCGCGGATGTTTTCCAGCGGCACGTCGGGGCCAACCTCGCCGCAGGCAACAATGCCGCCCTTCGATGAGCCGCAAGCCTCGAAGGTCCGATGAACTTCTTCCTTCACTTGCGACGCCGAGCCAAATGGCATGACGTGTTGGCGGTCAACATCGGTGCGGAAGGTCACGCGTCCCCGGACGTTTTTGGCAATCCAATCATGCCCCACCACGGGAACCTGGCAGTTGATTACCTGCACGCCGATTTCGATTAAATCGCCAAAGATGTCGCGAATCTGCCCGTCGGTATGGTACCAAACGTCCATTCCCTTGTCGCGGGCGCGCTTAAACATTTCGGCATAGCGCGGCTTGAAAATCCGGCGCCACGTGTCCGGCTTGATGATCAGCGTATTCTGGCTGCCCCAATCGTCGGCAAAGTGGAGGCCGTCATATTCCAGCGCGGTCCAGTTGTCGATCCATTTAAGGTTGAATTGCAACATGTCGTCCAGCAGCCGGTAAAACTCCTTCGACTCCGTGGCGATGTCCATCATGAAGTTTTCCATGCCACGCAGTTGCTGCAGTTGTTCGAAGTAGGTGACCCATGCGCCGCGGGCGTACCAGCGATCATCAAAACCCATCATGTGGCCGCTATAGAGCCTTCCTGTGGGCGGCCCGGCAGTGAAAACCTCAGGCCACTTGTAGTCCTCGTAGCGATCCAAATTGCTGATGGGCCATTCGACGGGGATGCCGCACACCCCCAGCCATTCGGAAAACCATACGGTGCCGAAGTCGTCCGCGTTCTTACCCTTCTTGTAAACCGCGGGAAAATCCGCCAGCGGCAAGTCCTGCATGTAGTCCCAGCCCATATCTTCACGGAATTCCGTCAGGATTTCATCCAGAGCCTTACCATACTTGATCTGCGCGGCGGGAAGAACGGCATGAGAAATGGGGGCCCGGTCGGGATTATTAAAGTTGATTGCGCACTTAACCCTCTGTCGACTATTCAAAGCAAATGCCTCCTGCTAATTTTTCGGATACCGTGGGTGAAGAAGGATGAAACACAAAAGCCACGGTTACAATAGAAATGCCAGCATGAGTTAGTAACCCATTTTCGGGTGGAAAGCTACTGGATTCCTCCATGCCGGCGGAAGACCGGCAGAACCGCGATGGCGGCCAAGCGTCGCCACGTGGCAAGACGGACCCCACGCTGCTTGCAAACTGCGCCACTAGCGGAATTTTACTGCTGAACCATACACGCTACGAGCCGCCAGCCTCCCGTCCCTATAAACATAATACTCCGTCGGCGTCATGGCGACATCATAGGTGTGCCCGCGGAAACGGTAGCCCGCCATCTTCGCGTTGCCCATTTCCGCGTGATAAGCAGGCGAGATCTGGAGCGAGCCGTCCATCTGGGGGCGCAAGCCGAAAATCCCAAAGAGGATCGCCTGAACGCCGCTTCCCGAGGCGATTTCGAGCGACATGTCTTCCGGTATCTCGCCAAAGAAGTCCGTGAAAGCGTCCTGGGGAATATAGGGATATCTTTCCGTCCAGCGGCCGCATCGCGCCAGAATATTCCAGCCCAGTTCACTGTAGCCCAAACGGTAGAGTGTTTCGGCAATCCTGAGGGGCATGCCTGTGTACTGCCCGCCACCGCCCCAATCCATATCCATCAACTCCCAGTGCTTCTCGTCCGTCTTGGCAATCGAGTACATGCCGTAAGGCCCGAGGAATTCCCCCTCCGTGATGTGCGCGATCATCCGCTGTTGTTGGTGCTGAGAGAGCAAGCCGACACCTAAGACGTCGAAAAGGTGGTAGCTCATTACAAGTTGGCGGCTACCGTCGGGATAAAGGTTATCGAACCATCCGGCTTCCTCGTTCCAAAGTTTATCGTTTATGGATTTTCGCAGTTGGGCGGCCCATTGGGCAAACTTTTCGGCATCAGGGTCGTTCCGTGCTTTCCCCCAGTCCGCCAATTGCTGGAAGGATTGCGCCGCCAGACCGTTCGTTGCCGCCACGACATTACCGTAACCATCCGTGCGGATTTCCAGAAAGTTGTTGGAGTTCGACCCGAAATCCAGCAACCCGTCCGGGCGCCCGTACTGCTTTTTAACTTCCACGGCTGCGCGCTTCATCCACTCATACACGCTCGCCCCACTTTCCACGTGATCGAGGAAGGCGAAATCCCCCGTCTGCCGGAGATAATCCTGCAGGATCCACATTTTGGCAAAGGGGTCCTGGGCGTAAGCGAATGCCTCCGCCTTGCCGTTCCAGGGAATGTAGGTGTGGGTCAAGAGCCCTTGCCGGATGTACGTAAGGAACGTCTCGCGCAACCCCGCCGGATCCAGCATGGATAGAAGCTCTGAGGCGTAAGAGGTATCCCAGGCAATCGTGTCAAGCCAGGTTCCTACGGCATAATAGGGCCGGGTGATGAAATTCTCGCGATCCCATCGCGTGTCCAT
>JARLGN010000381.1 GCA_031292775.1 Acidobacteriota bacterium
CCCCCCCCCCCCCCCCCCCCCCCCCCCCCCCCCCCCCCCCCCCCCCCCCCCCCCCCCCCCCCCCCCCCCCCCCCCCCCCCCCCCCCCCCCCGGGGTGGTCTGACCGTGGAATTGACCTGGGGTGGTGATAATACTGCACCAGTCAGTTTTTCCGCGGGCTGTAAAGAACCTCGGCGCGGAAGAAAACACTATGATAATCTTTCCGAACTCACCAGGAGGTTTGACATGACTACTGCCATCACTCCGGAGAGACACCGCCTAAGCGAAGAGCAGAAGCGGTTCTTCAAGGAAAACGGTTATCTGATCGGCCTGCCCCCTGTTTACAGACCAGCGGAAGTCGCTGAACTCAATGTCGGGTACGAGGAATTGTTGAAGTACCTGCGCCCCGGTGAAGATGAAAAGGAAATTCGCGAGTGGCATGAGTCAAGCCGCTTTCTCTATGACATCTGCGTCAAGCCCCAAATCCTCGACTACGTGGAGGATCTGCTGGGGCCCAACTATTTTCTTTGGGCATCGAATTTCTTTGCCAAACCGCCCCATCATCCCAGCGTGGTCGGATGGCACCAGGATGCCTACTATTGGCCGCTTTCGCCCCACAATTCTGTTACCGCATGGCTTGCCTTTACCGACTCCGATGAGGGCAACGCTGCCATGCGTGTGATCCCGCGGTCGCAATCCGGTGGCTTGATCAAACACAAACGCTCATCCCAAACCGATTCGGTTCTTACCCTGGAGCTGGAACGCGGCTCTTTCCGGGAAGACGAAGCGGTTCCCCTGGTTCTGAAAGCCGGAGAGATATCGTTTCACGACGACCGCATGATTCACGGGTCCCCAGCCAATAAGTCCGACCGCTGGAGAATAGGCTTTACCATTCGATATTCCGGGACTAACGTGAAGTGTGATCTCTCCGTGAACCCGCACTTCAAGACCTACCTGATGCGGGGAGTGGACGAGTACAAACACAATCCGATGGGAACAATCCCCGCCGACCGCTACGGGCGGTTGGAGAGGAAACATCTGAGTATCGAAGAGGCGAAGAAGGACGAATGGCACGAGGAGAAACCTTCGCCGGCGTGAAGTGGTGTTCACTGCGCCATCCGGGTTCAGCACCACCCCGGCGCTCGGCGCGCCACCCCTCCTCATCTGAGGAGGGGAGCCCTCAAAGAACTCCCCTACTGAATCAGGAGGGGTGGCGGCCTGGGCGCCGGGGTGGTTACCAGCTTTGAGTGATTTTTCCGCAAGCTCCGAAGGCCCGTCCTTTCCGTTTCGTGTTGAGGATTCCGGGCTGGTTGCGGTTGCCGTTCCTGCATTCTTGCAGACATTTGTTGATTCGAAGGCCCCATATTTCCATGATTGACCTAAGAGCTCTTTCCACTGATTTACTACTCCACATTTCCAAAGTACTGGAAGTTCCCATGCACGGTCTGGTGGCGGTCATTGAGCTGCTGGACGACGGTGGCACGGTGCCGTTTATTGCGCGCTATCGCAAGGAGGCCACCGGCAATCTCGATGAGGTCAAGGTGCGTGGCATCGAGGAAAAGCTGACCTATTTCCGCGAGTTGGTGGCGCGCCGGGAGACCATCCTTGCCTCCATCGCCGAGCAGGGCAAGCTTACCGATGAACTGAAATCTCGCCTTGAAGCGACCATCGACAAGAGCGAACTCGAAGACTTGTATCTGCCCTACCGGCCGAAACGCCGGACCAAGGCCACCATGGCGCGTGAGAAGGGGTTGGAGCCGCTCGCCCTGTATCTGTGGGCGCAGGAGCGCACGGCCGAGCCGCTGGAAACTTTCGCCAATAGTTTTGTGAACGCGGAAAAAGGTGTGAACAGTGTGGAGGAAGCGCTGGAAGGCGCACGCCACATTGTGGCTGAGATGATCAGTGAGGATGCCGATCTGCGCAAGGCTCTGCGGCAGATCATGTTTGAGGAAGGCGTGGTGGTCAGCCGCAAGATCGCCGACGCCGCCGACGAGCAGGAAAAGTTCAAGATGTATTACGAGTACCGTGAGCCGGTAAAGGCCATTCCGTCGCACCGCATGTTGGCCATTCGCCGCGGCGAAAGTGAGGGCGTGCTCAGCTTTCTCATTGAAATTGAGCCCTTGCGCGCCGTCTCCTTGCTAAAGACAAAAGTCCTGCGGGCGGAAGGTGATTGGACGCCCCAGCTTGAACTTGCCATTGAAGATTCATGGCAGCGATTGCTGAACGCTTCGATTCAAGGCGAAATCCGGTTGGAAGTAAAGCAGCGGTCGGATGGAGACGCGATTCAGGTCTTTCGCGATAATCTGCACAACCTGCTTCTGGCGCCCCCGGCGGGCCCCATATCCGTATTGGGAATCGACCCTGGCATGCGCACGGGTTGCAAGGTTGCGGTGATTGACGAGACCGGGAAATTTCTTGCCAACGATGTGATCTACCTGCACCGATCCAAGGGTGAGGCGGAGGCCGCCGCGAGGACTCTTGAGGCGTTGTTGCCACAGTACAACGTGCGTGCCATCGCCATTGGCAACGGCACGGCTTCCCGCGAGACGGATGCTTTTGTGCGTGAATTCCTGCGCGAGCGGCGGCTGGATAACATTTTTTCCGTAACCGTCAGCGAATCCGGCGCCAGCGTTTATTCCGCGTCTGACATCGCCCGGCAGGAATTCCCCGATCTCGATCTCACCGTGCGCGGTGCCATCTCCATTGCCCGTCGTTTGCAGGACCCGCTCTCGGAATTGGTCAAGGTGGATCCCAAAGCGATTGGCGTCGGCCAATACCAGCACGATGTTGACCAGCGTCAGCTTCAGGCGTCGCTCGAAAGCGTCATCGAGAGCTGCGTCAATCGCGTGGGCGTCGATCTGAATACTTCATCTTGGACGTTGCTGCGCTATGTCGCCGGCGTGACGGAGCGCACCGCACTGAGCATTGTCAATTTCCGCAATGAAAATGGGATCTTCCGTTCACGCGCGCAATTAAGGAAGGTTCCAGGCATCGGGCCCAAGACATTCGAACAGGCGGCCGGATTCCTGCGCATCCGCAACGGCGACAATCTGCTCGACATGACTGCGGTCCACCCGGAGTCCTATCAAATCGTGGAACAGATTGCGCAGTCCCTGAGTGTTCCCATCGAAGATCTGATCAAGAACCCACAGCTTCTCGAAAAGGTGGATCGCAACCGGGTGTCAGCCGGCACCTACACGCTGAACGATATTCTGGAGGAACTGCGCAAACCGGGCCGCGACCCGCGTGATAAATTCGTAGCGCCCAGCTTCAACGAGCAGGTTCGCGAACTGGCGGATGTGCAACCCGGAATGGTGCTGGAAGGTGTGGTGACCAACGTAACCAAGTTCGGGGCCTTCGTGGACGTGGGCGTTCATCAGGACGGGCTGGTCCACATCAGCGAGCTATCCAATCGCTACATCAAGGATGCGTCGGATGTTGTGAAGGTCGGCCAGATCGTGAAGGTCAAGGTTATAAGCGCCGATCCCAAGACCAAGCGCATTGCCCTCTCGATGAAGGCAGCACAAGAGCCTCCTGCCAGGCGGCCGCCCCAGCAACAACAAAAACCGAAGGTACAATCGAAACCGAGATTTCAGCCGAAACCGAAACCACTGCCGAAACCGGAGCCCACCCTGGAGGAGAAGATCGCGCTGCTGGCAGCGAAATGGAATGCTCACTGAGGGCCGGTAATCTGAAGAATTAAACAATCTCACGCGAAGTCGCCAAGACGCTAAGACCGCAAAGAATTATTTCTGCGTTTTCTTTGCGGCTCTGCTGCTCTGCGCCTTTGCGTGAAATGCTCTGGCTCGTTCTGTGACAATCACGTTGCGTCCTGATTGACGGTGGCGCGACTCGATTCCAGCCGCTCCTTCAGCCATATTGCTGCCGTCACAATGATGACTACCGCGGCGGCAATTCCCAGCAGCCACCCGGGATGGCGCCCCAGATGCCGCAGGCCAATAATGAAGCGGCGGCGGTAGTGGGACGCAATTGCGGTTATGGCTCCGTATCGCAACGCCCGGCTCAAAGCGACCACGATGATGAATGTCCGGACCGGGTAATCCAGAACCCCGGCAATGGCAAAGAACGCGCTTGTCGGGAAGGGAAATGGAACAGCGGTGGAAACGACCAGAGCTACCGTGCCCCACCGCTGGAAGTACTTCAGCAGGCTGGCGACGCGGCGCTGTCCAAACTTGCGGTTGAGGTAGTCCAGCCCGGCTTTTCGCGCCATGTGGAATGTTATGTAGGCGCCGATGACCGACCCCACCGTGGCGAATCCGGCGTAGTAGTACCACGGTTCGCGCCGCCGCGCCGCGAGTATGGCGAGGAGGATGTCCAAGCCGCCAAAGGTTGGAATGGGGGAACTATCGATGATCGCGAAAATGAGCAGTCCCAACCCGCCCATGTGCCGCAACACCCTTTCGAATGCAATCATGTGTTGCGGTGCCGCTTTAAGAGAGTTCGTCAGTGTTCGAAGAAGTTGCACGGGAGCCTGGCGTTGCGATTGTACTATTTCATAGACGAATGTCGTCAGCGCATGGTTGCAGTTTAAATGCGGTTACGCTGGGTGATGTCCTACTGCTTCGGCGTGCTAAAATCCACCTTGGGAGCCTGGCGCGCGGACTCGGACGCGGCGAAATAGTCATTGTTCCGCTGGAATCCCGCCCACCCGGCAAAGATGCTATTGGGGAACAGGCCGATAAAGGTGTTGTAATCCTGAATGGCCTCGTTGTACCGGCGGCGTTCAACGGCGATGCGGTTTTCGCTGCCGGCCAGTTCATCTTGCAGGGCCATGAAGTTCTGATCGGCTTTAAGATTGGGATAATTTTCGACGATCAGCAGCAGCCTGCCGATGGCGCCATCCAACTGGCCATTGGCGGCGATCTTGTCGGCGGGCGTCTTGGCATTCAGCAAGCCGGCGCGGGCATTGGCGATGTCGCCAAAAACCTTCTGCTCGTGCGCCGCATAACCCTGTACGGTTGCCACGAGGTTCGGAATCAGGTCGGCGCGCCGCTGCAGCACCACGTCCACCTGCGACCACGCTTGTTTGATGGCTTCGTTCTTGCGGACCATTTCATTTTTGCTGCCGATGTAGGATCCGCCCACCAGGAGGGCAAGCAGCAACATCAACGCCACCACGACTCCCACCACAGCCAGTGCGATCTTCATGATCTTCCTCCTCTAAATTCATTGGTACGATGCAGGCCCATGCTGCTTCCTATCCATTCGCCGGTGGAGTTTCCAACCGGCGGTCAACCTCTTCGGTAACTTTGGAGACGCCGTCAAGGTACGCGCCGAATGTTGCCGGCACATCCACGTCGCGTTCGCGTTTCTGCTTTTCACGGATATCGAAAATCGTCTGAAAAGGTGCGGGATCAAACTCCAGCACGGATGCGATGCGGTCTACGGTAGCTCGTTTGGTAGGCGGTGCCTCTTCTCCCAATGCAATCAAAGCGTGCCGGAATAGCGCGGCGAACGTTGATATGGATGAGGTCATCAGTTCCAGGGTCTTCTTATTATCCGCGGGATGCCGCAGGTAGTGCTGTCGCAGGCGCAGTGTATTATTTCGCAACTCCCTTTCCACTTGCAGGCGGTGGAGATCCATTGGAATCTGGAGCGAGGCCATTACATCTTCGCCGTAGAGACTCCGGTGTGCTGCCTTGATGTCCAGCCACTCGATGGTGAAAACGTCAGTGGAATGTTGCAATTCATCGAGCGTAAAGAATAATGGAGCGGGATGCCCCTTCTTGGCCCACCATGCCGAAGCCGCATGAAGCTTGCCCAAATCGTCGCGGCCAAGATTTTGCACAATGCACAGGACATTCAAGTCGGAATGCCCTTCGTGGAATTCTCCCGTGGCCGCGGAACCGTAAAGTACCACGGACAGCAGGTTGCTTCCCGCGTCGTTCTTCAATCGGGTTACCAGGTCGGTCAGGTCCTGCTCATTAATCATTGATCTCGCTCCCGGAGTGCGTCCACTCGGCGACCTCTGAATTGCAGTACCGTATATTCTTGTTTTTTAGAAAACATTTTTGTGTACATGGTGAAAGTGGGAGGTCGAGAGAAGGGACCCCTCACCCGGCGGCGCATGGCCGCCACCCTCTCCCCTCGGAGAGGGCAGTTTAATTACCAACCTTCTCCCGGGGGAGAAGGTGCTGAGGTACGAAGCGGATGAGGGGTCCCTTCGTCTGCCCGTGAAAATTTGGTTGCGGCCCCGCCGCGCTGTGCCTCTGTGGTGAATTATTTTTCACCAGCTTCCCCCGGCGCCGCCGCCACCTGAGGAACCTCCACCAAAGCCGCCAAATCCTCCGCCGCCACCACCGCCGCCAAAACCGCCTCCGCCCCAGCCGCCACGTCCGCCGCCCCCGGTCAATAGAGACAGCAAGAATAACGGCCCAAGGAATCTCAATAAGAATGGCCCCACGACGATGAGGACAATCAAAAGAAAAATGATCTGCCCGATGGTCAGGTGAACTTCCGGCCTCTGGGGAGCGGGAGTGGCCACGGGAGAATCGCCCACGCTATCCAGGGAGACGTGACTGTCCTGCGCAATGACCTGGGCGATCTGGATCATCATTTGCAGCACGGCATTGTTGTAATTGCCCTGGCGCAGCCACGGAACCATATTGCGGCCGAATTCGCCCACCTTGCCGTCAGGGAGAATGGGTTCGAGACCGTAGCCAACCTCCGTCCAGTACTTGTGATCGTCGGTGGCAAGCAGGAACATCACGCCGCGGTCGGTGCCCTTGTACCCCACGCCCCACTGCTTAAAGAGGTGATTGGCGAAATCCTCGGGCGCGTCACCGTCCAATGTCTTGATGGTGACCACGGTAATCTGCGCTTTGGCCTTCTGGTCCACCTCGGTGCCCAGCCGGGTCAGTCCCTCAACAGTTCCCGGGTCGAGCACGCCGGCGAAGTCGTTGACATACCCCTGTGGATTGAGCTTCTGCCACTGTTCCGCGCGGGCCGGCGCAACCGCCATGACCGCAAGAAGCAGGACAAATACGGAAGGCGCGATTAATCGGATGAGCTGCTTGGTGTTGCTGAGTGTGGACCGCATTATTCCCCGGGAGGTAGATTCCTAATAGCGATTGGTTGAGGCCGAAGCATTGTGCCGTCGACTCAACATTGTAAACACTAATTCCTTACACTTTATGGTACACGGCATCGCGGAGCGGCGCAACTTGCGCATGCCAAGCGATACTTCCGGACCTTTGATTGTGAGTGCCGGGACCGTTGGAGAGGCAATATCGACGCGAGTTGGGTCTTTTGGTCCCTTGGAACGGGAAAGTCGCATGTTTGAACAACCTTCGTGCTTGCAATGCGGCATGTGAGAACGTCATTATGTGATTCGACCGCGAACGGCAAGATCGGACGGCATACGAACAAGTTGCTCCCTACCCTGACGCTGCCGTCCCACACCGCCTTTCCAATCTGGCCGTTGGGATTGAAATGAACTCACGTGAGCGCAGTCAAGCCGCCATGCGCAGGCAAATGCCTGATCGAATCACGGTGGTGGCGGTGATTGACACCTCGTATGCGGCGGCATGTTACGGTGTGCCCGTCTCGGCATGTTTCCTCGACCCCCAGCTTCACGCCCGGGCGTTGCTCAGTTGTCTGGAACGCCACCCTGAGATCGACGGCCTCTCGATTAATATTGGCATCGCCCCGGAGGTCGTTCGGACGCGCGTTCAAATTTCCGACGGCTGGTTGATTACCACTCTCGACGGCACCGTTTGGCATGTTCCCCTGAACGACATTGGCACACCGGTTCAACACGATATTTCCAGTTTTGAGGATGAGCGGTTGCAGACGCTCGACATTATGCGGCCGTTCGTGGTCGAGACGTTGCGCCACATCCCCCCGGAGGTTCTGCTCCGATACAATATTTCTGTTGGCCTCACTGGACCGTTTTCCCAAGTTGCATTCCTGATGGGCGTGCAGCGCGTCCTGACCGCCATCATCGACCAGCCGGAGGAATTGAAATCAGCCATCGCGCGCCGAACGCCCTTCGCCATCACTTGGGCCGAGCAGGTGGCTGCGATGGGCGCTCCCAGCGTTTGGATTGGAGAGGGTATTGCGTCGGGCAGCCTGATCTCCGCGTCCCACTACGCCAGTTTTGCGTTGCCGTCGGAGCAACAAGTCGCACGGAGGCTGCGGGAGTTGGGCGTTCCGTCGGTGCTGCACATCTGTGGCAAGGCCGATAACCTACTGGATGAAATGGTGCGCAGCGGGGCCGACTGTTTCGAAATCGATTGGCAAGTCGACCTTAGCGCTGCGAAGGTCCGCCTCGGATCGAGGGTTTCCCTGAAGGGAAACTTGCATACCAGCAAACTGGCGCAAGGAGCGCCGGCGGAGGTCTACGAGGACGCTCGTTGTGCCATTCAGGCGGCTGGACCGGGCGGCGGTTTCATTCTAAGTAGTGGTTGCGCGCTGGGCCGCGACACACCTGCCGCGAACGTCGCTGCCATGGTGCAAGCGGCGATGGAGTTTGGAGTTTACTGAAATGGATCTTAAGAGTGGAAGGGCAGCCTTGCGTGGCAAAGTGGCGGGATAAACCCGCCGCTACGTTTTGCGCGCATGGTTTTTGCCCCTGGGGGTTTCATGAAGTCCGCAATCAACCTGCCCGCTGAATTTCGCGGAAAACTGATCGTCTCGTGCCAGGCGCTTGATGGCAGCCCATTCCGGAATTCCGAATCCATTGCGCGTTTTGCGCAAGCTGCCGTCAAGGGTGGGGCGGTGGGAATTCGCGCCAACGGTACGAATGACATTCGGGCGATTCACCAAGTCGTGGATGTTCCCATCATTGGAATCTGGAAAGCCCAACAGGATGATGGAAAGATCTTGATTACGCCGACCTTCGAAGGGGCGCAGAAGCTGGTTGAGGCCGGGGCCGCCCTGGTGGCGATCGACTGCACCGCCCGCGGCCAACGATATGGCGCTCTTGCCAGGCTTCGCCGCATTAAGGACGAGCTGGGAATTCCGGTTCTGGCGGATATCGCCACCGTGGAGGAAGCCGTGCAAGCCGCGAATGCCGGGGCTGACGCGGTGCTCTCCACCATGCGCGGATACACGGCGGAAACCCAGGATGTCCGGGCCTTCGAGCCGTCCTTCATCTCCCAACTGATTCAGGCGGTGGATGTGCCCGTAATTGCCGAGGGGCGCATTCAAACGCCCACGCAACTGGGTGCCGCGCTGCAAGCCGGGGCTTATGCGGCGATTGTGGGAACGGCCATCACGCGGCCGGAAATGATTACCCGGAAATTTGCTGCCGCCGCCCAAAGCTGGCAGCACGCGCACGATCCCAAGCGCGTTTTTGTGGGAATTGACATGGGCGGAACTCGCACCAAGTTCGGTCTGGTGTCCAATCAGGGAGAGTTGCTGTACCACGCGTCAACTCCCACGCCGTGGGATGAGGGAAGGG
>JARLGN010000382.1 GCA_031292775.1 Acidobacteriota bacterium
CGTTCGTGCTCGTTGCGCAATATCCTTCCCCTGTCATCGACCAGAACTCTCCAGGGGCGGGTGACATTGAGTACGGGTTCGAGGGTGGGAGCGTCGTCAAAATTGATGGGGTTTACCACCTGTTTTCAACTGAAATGATGAGCGGGCAGATGTGGGTAAAGACGCGGATGCCGCATTGGACCAGCCCGGACCGAATTCACTGGAAGCGCGTTTCCACACTGTACGAGTCAAGCGGTGACTTTACCGGCAAAGATCCACGTGCTTCCCTATGGGCGCCGATGCCTGTCTACAACAAAGAGGAGGGCCGATGGGACCTCTTTTACGTTGCTTATACCTGCGCTCCGAGCACCAAGACGGAGTGGCTGGGAAACTACAACGGCCGGATTTGGCGCGCGGTTTCCAAGGTGAAGGGCTACGGCGGTATTGGCGGCCCGTACGAGGACGTCGGCGTGATTCTTCAGCCCGACGCCCAATCCCAACCCTGGGAGGGTTTGCAGGGGACCGACTCGTTCTTTCCCTACCAGGTGGGGAAGCGCTGGCTGGGATTTTATGGCAGCGCCAATACTGAACACCTTCCCATGGAGCACTGGCGCGTGGGCTTGGCCGAGGCTCCGGGGCTCTCCGGGCCCTGGAAGCGGATGAGCGAGGGCAATCCGGTAACCCTGGAAAAACGTTTCGCAGAGAATCCCGTCGTGACCAGGCTTGAAAATGGATATTACGTTGCAGTGTATGATAACGACATTGAATATCCCAATGCGATTGGATATACGTGGTCTGGCCCCGGTGACGGCGTTCGCTGGGCTCCGGGCAAGCCGATTGTGGTGCAGCCCAAGGGGAAAGGCTTCTGGGCGGATACCGTCCGCACGCCTTTAGGGCTGATCCCGGAAGGGCATGGCGAATACACGCTGTTCTACACCGGTTACAAGAAATCTTCCGAGGCGGGGCATCATCGTTACAGCGGTGTGGGTTTTGTAACGCTCAGGGAGATTGGGGCCGGGGAAACAGGCGCGGGCGAACCGTAGTTACATGGCCTGTGACAACTTCTGCACCGCTTGGGGTTTGACCCCCTCACCCGTCCCGCCCCGGCTGATGACAGCGCCGGATGCGGTCCACCCTCTCCCCCAAAGGGGCGAGGGAAGTAAATCCAAAGTACCTCTCCCCTCGCCCCTTTGGGGGAGAGGGGCCGGGGGTGAGGGGGTCGCAAGACTTGCCCACGGGCCCGTGATTAACGCAAGTCACAGACTTTTCAATCCGGCCCCCAGCCGGTGGCTAAACTGCCCCCGGCTGATTAAGTTAAGCAGTTGATGCGGATTTTCAGTTTTCCTTGGAAAACAAGCCTATCAAAGGACGGCGCAGCCGGCTGCGGTCTTCGTGGGCAATCTGTACCAATTCGAAGGTGATTTCCTGTGGCCGGGATTCCCGCACCAGCACGTGGGCGCGGATGGTCTTCATTCCGGTCTTAAACTCCAGCGGGACATTGCTGCCGGGTTTGATGTGGCACTGGCTCCTGGCCACGCCACCGCCCAGGCTGAGTTGTTGGACGGAGACTTGGTGGTTGCCCTGGCCCGCGCGCACTACGCCCGTCATGGGGCGAGGCAGGTTGACGCGCTCGTAGCGCCGCTGACGCACCCAAGGGGTATCGGGGTTGGGATCGAGAGCGGTGAGGTTCAATTCCGCATCACTCAGGCCGGATCGCGGCAGAAAGTGTTGAGCCCACTCCGGATCGATTTTTGTAAGGGCTTGCATGGCGGTGATGCGCAGCTCGCGGGGATGCTGCCAGCGCCAAAAACGCTTGTGTTCGGCCAGCGGGCGAAGCAGCGCCTCAGCTTTGGGTTCACGGAGGCGGCCCAGAGCTTCAATAGCTTTGATTTGCAAGTAAGGCTCGGCGGGTTGGGCGGACTCTTTTTCCACGATGCGCATCAGGCGCGGGGAAACGCCGAGGTCGCCCGCCATCCCCATTTCGTCCACCACCTCAGGCCGAACGTGCGGACTAAGGAGGTCATAGAACTTTTCCAGCAGCTTGCCCCGCTGTGGAGCCAGGCCGTTCGCCAGTTGCCGGACCACCATATCATGCGCCATCGGATCCCAATTACGGAGGCGCCCGGGAAGCAGTTCCTCCAGAACTTTAGGCCCCAGCCGGCTGAGTAGCGCAACTTTGGAAGCAGCCTCGGGCGCCGGGCGGGTCTGCAAAATCGTGCTGAGGTGCGTTAACGCTTCCGGGCCGACCGCTTCCACCATTTCCATCATTCGCTCCCACTCATCACGGCGGGCGCAGCCTTGGATGCGGCTGGCAACCTGATCGACCGTAGCGTGAGGCATCCGCCGCAGCACTTCCACCAGGCCTTCGGGAAGGGTAGGGGCGTGCAGAGCGTCCTCAATGAATTCCGCCAGAGGGTTGCCCACCTTGACGCGCGGCCAGAGTAACCGCGCCAGTCCTGGCTGCCGCTTTTCCAGAACCTCCAAAGTCTGAAGTGCTTCATGGACGGCGGGATACTGCCGCCGAGCTGCCGCCTCGTGGCTGAAACGTACAAAGGATGCGCCGAGCAGAGTTTGCAGGTCCGGATTTCCTTCGCGGCCCATCGCCTCGCCCATGTGATGCAAGGTGGTCTTTAACAGGGAATGGTTGGCCCGGGAGAAGAGGTCAGCCATTTCCGTTAAACCCGTCGATGCTTTTCGCCGGGCATCCACTTCGGAGGTATGCACGCACATGGCGTAGTTATCCAAAATGGCGCGGGCGGAGGGCACGTCGCCGCGCCCCAGCAGATCTTCCACAAATTGGCGAATGTTTCGCGGGGGGACGGCCCACGCTTCCGGGGAAAGTAGCATCTTGCGCTTGTGCTGGTCGGGGACGCGAGCCCAGAATTGCCGGTCCAGGATATCCGCATGGGATTCTACCTCCATGCCGGCCTCTCCCATTTTTTCTTCATGCACTTTCAGGATGTTCCGCAACGAGGTTATTTCGCCCTTGAGCCGGTCAAGAAGTTCGATGACGGCATTGGTTTTTGCGTCGCCGTGCTCGTACCGGTCCAGGGCGAAGCGCACGGCTACGCGTTCCGCGAGTTGTAACAGCAGGGGATCATTGGGCCGCAGCGGCTCGCTTTGCGAACTCATGCTCATCAGCGCCTGCGCCAGGGCTGCCTGCCCATGGGGGGGCAATTGACTCAGGTTATTTTCAACCGCCAGCAATTGCCCGGGCGCATCCGGGTGGCCTGCTGTTCGCCCAAGCTGGGATAACCACTGCATGACCTTGAAGACATCCTCTTCTTGCGCGGGCTGCCCCAGCCCGCCGGGTGCGCCCGGTCCACCCGCGGGCCCGGCGGAACTGCGGGAGCCTTCTGCCGCCGCGATCAGTTGTAGCAGCCGCTGCGGGTCCGTGAGCAATGCTTGCAACTTGGTCGCATCCGTTCCCAGGGTGCGGGCAGCCAGTTGTGCCGCCAGGGCCCCATCGCTGAGGGAAGGATCCTGAGCGACAAACCGCACTTCGTTCACACGGATCGCCCCCTTGTCTCCTCCCAGGGCCACTCTCAGTTCCTCCGCCAAAGGGCCGGCCTTGGGTGAGCGCGAGGAGAAGGCGCGCACGAATCTCCAGAAATCATCAATGGTGGCGCGATGAGAGAAGTTAATGCTGGCGAGGCCCGAGGAGATGAGCAACTGGGCAAAACTGCGGTCCGTGGGACGCTTGTCAAGGGGGACGCCATCCACCAGGATTTGGTTACCCGAAACCCCCAAAAGCAGGCCTGTTTCGCCGGAGGATTTCATGGACGCGCGCAGATCATCCCACGCCACCCTCAAGAGGGCGGTGGTTCGCTCATGTTCCGCGCCGTAAAGGCGTACCGTTTTCAGAAGGATGTTGAGACTACGGGCGAAACTTCGAGCTGCAACGATATTGGATGCGTCTTCCATATTGCGTCGTCAAATGCCACTTCGCCTCGTATCGCCTGAATCCCGGCAAGGATCAGCAGGATCTTAAGTACCATTACTGAAGGTCTATTGCTAGAGTACGAAGGTACTCCCGCGCATTCCTAGCGGGCTGTTGAGGGGCGACGGCCTATTCCAAACTTCTGCCGACAGAACCCTCCTACATTGGAAAAATGTATCACATTCGCGGCAAAGTTTGGAGGGATTCCCTGCCTGCGGAGGGGAACTCCACGCTTGAAGCAGGGAAACCTGATTTTCAGCGCGCCGGCGCGCGCCGTATCCGCGGAGACGAAAAACATGCGTCGTTCAGGTGCGGTTTGCAACAAGTGGATGTATACTCACCCCGCCTGAAATCCGCGTAACCTTGAGCGCCTTGCCGTCCCAAGCCCGCTACGAGCCCGCAGGAGTATATCTGGCCTCTGGAGGTAAAACGTGAACGAACACATCGCGCGAAAAGCCCTTCGCACCTATGCCTTATGGCTTGCCATACTGATTTCCTTTCTACCCTATGCCAAGGCTGCTTCCAATGTTGTCTGGCAGATTGGAACCTTCAACGATTCTTCCCAGGAATTCAATAATGGCAAACAGGGACCTCCATTTTTTGGCGAAAGATATCCCCGTGAATCGCTCTATATCGTGGGCAAGAGCACGGATTGGCCCGCACGCCAGTTGGGATCCGCGATCTTTCAGCCCGGAAGCCACCCTCGTCCGTACACCATCCAGTTTGATTTGGACGAGGTTCCCCAGGGCGTTTACACCCTGAAGATTGGTCTCCTTTCAGAGGCTTCCTGCGTGGGACAGTTGCAAGTTGCCATCAACGGTCACCTGGGTCTCTATTATCTGCACCCCAAGCTCACTTACAACGGGGGCGACCGGGAATTGATCGTGAGCCCCATCGCCGGCACGGACACCATAAAAGTTGATATTCCCGCCACGTTTCTTCAGAAAGGCGTCAACAAATTTGTTCTGACGGCCGTGGATGAGCCGTCCGAGGCGGGTGGGGAAGTACACTCGATGCTGGTCTATGACGCGCTGGAGCTTGAGCACGATTCCGCACGGAAATTCGCGGCCGACGAGATGAGCGCGGAAGCTGTGCCCACGGCTTTTTACGTGCGTCGTGAGGGCGGGCTGTCCGAGGTGGTTGACGTCTTTGTGCGCCACAATGCGACGTTTCAACTGGGACTCGTCAGCCTGGCCGTGGATGGGCAGACCTTCAGCGAGGTGATGCCCGCGAGAGGATTTGGTGAGCACCGGTCGGAATTCCCCGTCCCCGAATTTGCCGTCGGAACCAAAGGTATCGTGACGGTGAAAATGGATGGCCACACGCGCCGCTTTCCCGTGGACCTCACGCCCGCCCGGAAGTGGAATCTCCTGATCGTACCGCACGTGCATGTGGACGTGGGATATTCGGACTATCAGGAAAAAGTTGCGGAGATTCAATCGCGCGAGTTGGATGAAGCCATCGATTTCACCCGCCAGCATCCGGCGTTTCGCTTTAGCCCGGATGGATACTGGAGCGTGCGGCAATACATGGCCGGCCGCAGCGAGGCACGGCAGCAACAACTCATCCAGATGGTGAAGGATAAGAAGATTTTCGTTCCCACCGTGGAAGCGAGCCTGCTCACGGGCTTTCCCAGCCTTGAGACGTTGATCCGCTCGCTCTACCCGGCCTTTGCATTCCATCAGAAGTATGGCGGCGACGCCGATTACGCCAACATCACCGATGTGCCGTCA
>JARLGN010000383.1 GCA_031292775.1 Acidobacteriota bacterium
AGTGCTGCGCGACGTGGATGGCTACTGCCACGAATGCGATTACGTCCCGGCGCTCGCCTACCTGGCACCTTACCGGCCGCTTTCCGCTTGGGAGGAGCGCAAAAAGAAGTATGATGGCGATCTGTTGGAGTTCGAAAAGCAGATGAAACTACGGCTGCAATTCGCGTGCTTCCCACAGATGATTGCGCACGAGTTCCCGATATCGCAGCAGAAGCCCAGTCTACGTGCCGCCGATTTTCTGGAGGTGTACGCTCCTCTCTTCGACCCGCTGATCGGCAAACGGCAAGTGCTGCTGCCCCATTGCGTGGCGGCGACCGGCGACAACGATGTGAACCTGTTTCTGAATGGAGCCGGTGAATACGTGGCGCCACTCACCTCCAGAACGCGGCATCGGTCGCGTGGCTCGCAGGATTTGGAAGAAGTTACGGTAACGTTGAAAACTCCCGATGCAGGGGAACTCCGCGCCGCGAAAGTCTACTCGGCGGATGGCCCGGCGTACGACGCCAGGATTTCCACGTCTCAAGGGAGGGCCGTGATTCACGTTCAAAAACACGGGACAGCTTCAGTGGTGGTGGCAAGGAAGTAGAGGATGTAATGTGTATCAGCGGGAAGCTGCTTCTTGATTTGTTTGGGCGTGACCCCCTCACCCCCGGCCCCTCTCCCCCAAGGGGGCGAGGGGAGAAGTGATTTGAATTTACTTCCCGATGACCCACTGAGTAAGCACCTTTGGCTTTTGGCTCTACAGTTTTTCGGAATTAATCAAGGAGGATTTCAATGAACCTTTCGCGTAGAACATTCATTCTTGGCGCCGGTGCTGGCACCGCCGGTTTATTACTCGGGAAAGTCAGTCCGAGTAATCGCATCACGGTCGGCGTCATTGGAATTGGGCGGCAGACCGTGAACGTCAATCTGCCGCAGTTTTTTTCCATGCCCGACGTACAGGTGACGGCACTTTGTGATGTCGACGCTTGGCGTCTTGCCAAAGCCAAGGCGCAGGTGGAGGGCGCATACGCGAAGCAATCGTCATCTGGTGCGTTCAAGGGCATCACGACCTACGAGAACTTTCACGAACTTCTTGCCAACCCGAGCCTGGATGCGGTGTTCATTGGCGGCCCGGACCACTGGCACGTTCAGATGTCGATGGACGCCATCAAGGCCGGCAAGGACGTATCCTGCGAAAAGCCCATCACGCGCTGCATCGCGGACGGCCGGGCGTTGAGCGATCTTGTGAAAAAGCACCAACGCGTTTTCCGAACCGATAGCGAGTTTCGTTCCCACGAAAATTTTCACCGCGCTGTCACTCTGGTCCGCAATGGACATATCGGCAAGCTGCACACTATCAGGACCGGCGTGCCGGGATCCGATGTGGGCTGCCCGCCCCAGCCCAATATGCCCGTTCCACCAGAGCTGGATTACGAACGCTGGCAAGGGCCGGCGGTGCATGCGCCCTACACGGAGAAGCGCGTCCACACTCCCAAGTCATACGACCGTCCGGGCTGGATGCGGCACCAGTATTATTGTGACGGCATGATCACCAATTGGGGTGCCCATCTCAACGACATCGCGCAGTGGGGCAACGGTACGGACCGCACGGGGCCCGTGGAGGTCGAGGCGCACGGCACCTATCCGCCCGCCGATAGCTTCTGGAATGTACTCCTCAACTTCGAAGCCGAGTATCGCTACGCCAACGGCGTGCGCCTGTTCTATAAAACCGATGACAAAGTCTATGTCCGCTTTGAGGGTTCAGAGGGCTGGATTTTCGCCGAATACTTGAAGCCGCTGCAAGCGGAACCCGCCTCGATTCTCGATGTCAAAATTGGCGAAAACGAAATCCACTTCCCGCTCAAGAGCGACAAGCAGGACTTCATTGACGCGGTCAAAACGCGCGGGCAGACGCTCGAAGATGCTGAGGTTGGGCATCGCACGACTTCCGTTTGCCATTTGGCGCACATATCCATCCAGACCGGCAAAAAGCTAAATTGGGACCCCGTAAAGGAACGCGTCACCAACAGCTCTGAGGCCGATGCTTTTGTGAATAAATGGATTCTGGGGCCGCGGCAGGGCTAACAGTTGATCAGGGCGCGGGAGCGAAAAGGTAATTCCTGTTGGAGGACTCAGCATGAAGTTTTCATCGATTCTCCTGGCGTTGATTCTGTGGGCGGCTGCGCCGTTGGTGGCTGCTTCCCCGCTCGCCAATCCGTTCTTCGCGTTTGACAATGGCACCGGACGCGATGAGCACGTGCCGCTGGAGGAGCAAGCCGAACTGGTGAAGCGCACCGGTTACGCAGGGTTGGGATTTACCGGAACCCAGCATATTCCGGAGATGCTCGCAGCGCTGGAAAGCCGCGGCTTGAAGATGTTCAGCATCTATGTGGCCGCGCGCATCGACGGCGACGAGCCCAGTTACGACCCCGGACTGCCGGAGGCCATCCGGCAATTGAAGGGACACGGCACCCTAATCTGGCTCACTGTGAATGGGACTACGCCGGACGGCGACGCGCGGGCCACCGCGGTGGTGAGAGAAATTGCGGACATGGCCGCTGCGTCCGGCCTGAGGGTGGCACTCTACCCGCACATCGGGTTATATGTGGGACGCATTGAGGACGCCCTGCGGGTAATGAAGAATGTGGATCGCCCCAACGTCGGAGTATCCTTCAACCTGGCGCATTTCCTGGCCGCAAAAGATGAGCCCAACCTTGACGTGCGGTTTCGCGACGCGCTTCCGCACCTCTACATGGTAAGCATCAATGGAGCAGAGCACGAAGGCGGTTGGGACCGGTTGATCCAACCACTTGATCGCGGCGAGTTTGACGTTTATGGCCTCCTTAAGAAACTTGTGGCACTGGGTTACCACGGCCCTATCGGACTGCAATGCTACAAGGTGTCAGGCGATCGGGAAGAGAACCTGAACCGGTCCATGGCGGCCTGGCGTAAATTCAGCATCCGGATGGCGGAGGAAAAGTAGGGGTGAGGAAAACCTTGAAATGATTTGACATCCCTCGCCCCTTTGGGGGAGAGGGTGGCCCGCAACCGGCGTTATCACCAGCCGGGGTGGGCCGGGTGAGGGGGTCGCAATGTGCGCGAGCGGTTCAAAAGGGTATATCCTCATCTTCCTCGCGACCCAGCATTAACACGCCGTGTTCATAAAACGTGACGGACCTCGCCGGGGACAATGCCTCAGGCCGAAATACAAAGCTCTCGTGCTGCCGCAGAAATTTTCCCGCTCCACAATTGGGAACAAGACATTCCGGCTTTCCCTTGGGACATTCGCCAAATGCGCAAAGACGGCCGAGGTAGGCGTTGGTAGCGGGAGAGAACAGAAACACATCCACTTGATGGTGGGCAACTCCCACGTCATATTCCTCCAGCAATCTCGCGAGTGCCTTGGCCCGCGCCTTTTGCAATGAGTTCAGAATACTCAGGTCGCTAATCCACACGGCCAGGTCCACATCCTTGCACTCATGGAATATCGGCTGACGGGCGCGCTGGAATTTACGAAAGCGCGGGACTTCCTTCTCCAAGGGTGAGGCGACTGAGCCAAACAGCACGATCTTCTGCACGGCATCGAACCTGGCAAGCTCCACCGCTACCTGCTCTGCCGCCCGCCGAAAATCCTGCTGCCGCCGCAGCATGAGTTCATCTTCTTCCGCGACTTCATCCCTCCCCGGCGGCCCAAAGTCTTCAACCACGCTGAAGATGTCGGGCTCAAAAAGGTCTTCCGGAGGGTCACTCGGAGTGCTGACGGTGCGCGGCGCTGCGGGTTGCAGCAATTGCGCTTTTCTTCCAAATTTCTTTTCGTAGAGCTCACGAATCCAGACTGCCACCGGCGCCTTCCATCGCTGCTTCGGATTCGGAATATTCTTGATCAGGCCGCGCGGGCCCATTCCCAACTCGCGGGCCATGCGGATTTCGTCGTCGGAAAGCCGGCAACGCTGCTTCGCCGCTTTCCATTCTTCCTCATGCTTCATGCCCCTTCCCTCTTAATTGATTTTCAACGCACCAACCGCTCACGGCCACGTCTAGCCATCCGCACCGCCGGGACCAACGGACTTGGTCAGTTGACCCACTCTCCATCACTCATTCCCTCTTCGGCGTCTGCCTCGCCTGTTAGTGCTTGCGCCGTGGCAATGGCTTCGTGGGCCGTCTCCACAATATCTTCATCGCGAGAGACAACGAAGTCTACGAGTATTTCCTGTGCTTCCTGCGGGCAGATGTTGGCGGCCGCTTCGATGGTGGCGAGCAGCAAGGGCTTCGGAGTTGAAGGGTCATGGAGAAGTGCGACGACGCGCGGCCAGGCAGATTCGAGTTCCCAGTTTGCCGCCGCGGTGACAGCCTGGTAGCAAATCTCCGGGTCACCGTTGTTCAGCGCCTCCAATATCTGATCCTCAAATCCCCGGATATAGCTCATGGCAAATACCGCTGTCATCTTCCAATCTCTGTCCGCACTGGAATACGCACGGCTAATCGCGCCGGTATGCCAATCCTGGGGGGCGCGCACCGCCGCCTCAAGAATTCGCCGCCGCACTTCCTTGGGAGTGCTCTCATCAAGGTACTGTTTGTGGAGCAAATGCTGAACGTGATGAAACGTGGGCTCCGTGATGGG
>JARLGN010000384.1 GCA_031292775.1 Acidobacteriota bacterium
CGCAATTACACTTCTTCCGGAATCACGAAGGGCTCGCGGTAGCCGCGGTCGCCGTCGCGAAGCAGGCGAGAAGCCTCTTCGTCGCCGATAACCTCTCTCTTTTCCGGGTCAAACTGCAGGGCGCGGCCCACTCGATACGAAGCATTGCCCAGATGCAGCAGCGTGCAGGAGATCAGGCCCTCGGCGATGGGGGCGTTCAGGTCTTCCTTCTTGCGGCTGCGCACGCAGTCAATGAAGTTGGCCCAGTTGTTGCCGCCGGCGGTCGAGTGCGGTCCTGGTTCTTGATCCTCGTGCTGCCAGCTCTTGTAACTGTCGTAGCCATTGATGGCCAGGTATCCGTCGGAGCCATAGAAGATATTGCCAATGGAACCTTCCGGCGCCTTCTTGGCGGCGGCGTTGCCGAGCGCTGCCGGGACGTCACCCCCACCGAAAGCGCGCGAGCCGATCTCAGCTTCGTGGTTCGAGATCCAATGGCGAACTTCAAATTCCAACAACCGCTTTTTCCCGCCTGGCATGTCAAATTCATACGCGACGTTCAAAACGTTGGGCGTAGTCTGGTCATCGTCGAACATCACGTGCGCCCCGATGGCGGCAACTTTGGTGGGGTACGTCACGCCCAAACCCCAACGCGCCACATCGAGTTCGTGGATTCCCTGGTTGCCGAAGTCGCCGTTGCCGGTGTCCCAAACCCAATGCCAGTTGTAGTGGTAGCGATTCCTGGTGAAAGGCTTCATCTGTGCCGGGCCGGTCCACAGGTCATAGTGGAAGCCCGCGGGTATGGCCTCTTCCGGGGCATGGCCAATCGATTTGCGCCACTTGTAGCAGAGGCCGCGGGCCATGTAGACGTCGCCAATCATGCCGTCGCGCATCTTTTGTATAGCTTCAATAACCGCCTTGCCGGAACGGCTGTTGGTGCCGTGCTGCACAATGCGATCATATTTCTCCACCGCGCGCAGCAATTGCTGGCCTTCCCACATGTTGTGGCACATGGGTTTTTCACAGTAAACATCCTTGCCGGCCTGGCAGCCCCAGATGGCTTGCAGGGAGTGCCAGTAATTGGGCGTGGCAATGGAAATGGCATCAATGGATTTGTCTTCCAGGAGCTTGCGGAGGTCGATAAAGGTCTTGGGTTCTCTTATCCCCATCTTCCTGAAATCAGCCAGGCGGTCGCTGAGGACGTTTTCATCCACATCGCACAGAGCGGCGATTTCAACATTGGGCATTTGGGAATATTCTCTTACGTGCGTCTTGCCTTGCCCGTGGATGCCCACAATGGCAATGCGCACGCGGTCGTTGGCCCCAAAGATTCGCTCCGGCTTGGGGAAAAAGCTGATCCCACCGAAAGCTGCCAGCCCGGCCCCGGTCTTTGCTGTGGTCTTTATAAAGTCCCGGCGGTTGATTTCAGATTCCTTAGGCATAAGAAAAATCCTCCTCAAAGATGGGGGGATTATACCTTTGCCGGGGCAGGGCGGCAATTTTAGATTTGCGGTGGTGGAGCGGCAAATTTGTCCTTGCGCCACCTATGACCCGAATTCATAATTGAAGCTGGGATGCAATCGTCAGCAACTCAAGAATTGTGGAGGGAACAGTATATGGCTGCTGGAACATCTGCCGCACCCCGGGGGGGATTTACCAAAGGCAACACGGATCGGGTCAAGGAAATTCTGAGCTGGTATGAGAGTGATAATCCCGGCGTCAAGACCAACCTGGCGCGATTGATGAACGCGGGCAGGCTGGGGGGCACGGGAAAATTCGTGATTCTGCCCGTGGACCAGGGCTTTGAGCACGGTCCGGCGCGGAGTTTCGCCGTGAACCCGGCAGGATACGATCCCAATTATCATTTTGAGATGGCCCTGGCGGCAGGCTGCAATGCCTATGCGGCGCCTCTCGGATTTATTGAAGCAGCGGCCGCCCGGCACGCGGGAGAAATTCCGCTGATCCTTAAAATGAATAACCACGACGGGCTGCATGACGAGAAGGACCCGCTTCCCTCCGTGACCGCCAGCGTATCCGATGCGCTGCGCCTTGGCTGTGTGGCCATAGGTTTCACCATCTATCCGGGTTCCGCCCAGGCCCAGACGATGTACGAGCAACTGCGCGAGGCTGCGGAAGAAGCGAAGGCCTGCGGTTTGGCCGTGGTGGTGTGGTCGTACCCACGGGGCACAAGCCTCTCCAAGGAGGGCGAGACGGCGCTCGACGTGGCCGCCTACGCCGCCCACATTGCCGCGGAGCTGGGCGCACACATTATCAAGGTGAAGCTGCCCACCGATCACCTCGAACTGCCCGAGGCCAAGAAGGTCTATGAAAAAGTCAACGTACCGCGTGCCACGCTGGCGGAACGCGTACGCCATGTGGTGCAGGCCACCTTTGACGGCCATCGAATTGTGATCTTTTCCGGCGGCCCCAAGAAAGACAGCGACGATGCCGTGTTCGATGAAGCCCGCGCCATTCGCGACGGCGGCGGTTTCGGGTCCATCATCGGCCGCAACTCGTTCCAACGTCCCAGGGAACATGCCCTAAAGTTCCTGGAAACCATCATGAAGATTTACGCTGGAGAACTGACATAAAGCATCCGGCCACTTGCATTGCTTCGTCCTTTGTCCCTGGTCCCTTGTCATTGGCTCAGGCCCTCGCCTGTGGGGCGCCAATGGGCTGTCTTCTGGTCATCAAAATGGCGAGACCCTATTTCGAACATGATATTGCCAAAAGACCGCCCTGGACAAAGGACCAAGGACAAGTGACAACGGACAACTGACTAACCCATGCCCACACTCCTGATTGTTGATGACGAACCCAAAATGCGGCGTTTGCTGGACCTAAACCTCTCCGAGGAGGGTTATACCGTCCTCACCGCCGCTGATGCCGAAGCCGGTCTGAACATCCTGCGGCAGGAAAAGATCGATTTGATCGTGACCGACCTCAAGCTGCCCGGGATGAATGGCCTGGAATTCCTGCAGGCCGTGAAACGCACCAACGCAACGCTGCCGGTTGTGGTCATGACGGCGTTTGGCACCGTGGAGACAGCCGTTGAGGCCATGAAGGCGGGGGCCAGCGACTATGTGCTGAAGCCCTTTGGCATGGAGGAAATCAAGCTGATCCTGCGCAAGGAACTGGACGTTCACCGCCTGCGCGAGGAGAACCGGTCGCTGCGTGAGGCACTGGGCCAGCGCTACCAGTTCCGGAATATCGTGGCCTATAGCCCCAAAATGCAGGAAGTGCTGGGGACAGTGGAAAGGGTCGCGCCCACGAATTCCACCGTGCTGTTGGGCGGGGAAAGCGGCGTGGGAAAAGACCTGATTGCGCGTGCCATCCACGAGCACTCGCGGCGCTCGGCGGAAGCCTTTGTGAAAGTCAACTGCACGGCGATTCCGGAAAACCTGTTGGAGAGTGAACTCTTTGGATACGAGAAGGGCGCCTTCACTGGCGCCAATGGTACCAAGCCCGGACGGTTCGAACTCGCGGACAAGGGGACGATCTTTCTTGACGAGATCGGCGACGTCCCGGGTTCAATCCAGGTAAAGCTGCTGCATGTCCTGCAGGATCGCCAGTTCGAGAGGCTGGGCGGGACCAAGACTCTTAAGGTTGATGTGCGCGTCATCGCCGCCACCAACCAGGACCTGCGCGCGGCGCTGGAGCAGGGAACTTTTCGCGAGGACCTTTACTACCGGCTGAATGTTGTGCCCATCAGCATCCCGCCACTGCGCGAACGCAAGGAAGAGATTCCGTACCTCGTCGATTATTTTATTGACCGCTTCGCGCGCGAGGCCGGCAAAACCCTTACCGCGATTACCCCGGCGGCGCTAAAGCTGCTGACGGACTTCTACTGGCCCGGTAACGTGCGGGAGCTGGAAAACATTATCGAACGCGCCGTTGCTCTTTCCACCGGTACGGTTATTGATGTTGTGGATATCCGCCTGGATGTTGCACGGTCGAGTCCCGCCGCAGCCACCGCCCCTGGTTCGGCGCCCTTTCCACCCGCCGGCATGACCCTGGAGCAATTTGAGGACGAGATCATCCGCGAGGCACTGCAGCGTGCAAACGGCAACAAAAGCCAGGCAGCCCGCCTGCTGGGCCTGTCACGCAACGCTCTGCGATACCGCCTGGCAAAGATCGGCGTGCCGGATGAGGAAGAGAAGTAGGCGGGATGCCCCTGACTTGGGGACTGGCTTCAGGGTTTGGTTTCGCGGGCGGGAAGGGTTTTCAGAATGGAGTCGAGAATTCCATTCACGAACTCAACCGAACCGTCACCGGAAAAACGGCGCGCGATTTCAAGGGCCTCATTGATCACAACGTGGGGCGGCGTTTCGGGGTAGTGAAGCAATTCGTAAACGGCAACCCGCAGGATGCCGCGATCGACGGCCGCCATTCGTTCCAAGCGCCAATTCTGGGCATGCTCGCGGATCAGCTTGTCAAGCCTCTCAATGTCGTTCACCGCCCCGTGAAAGAGTTCGCGGGCGAAGCTTTCCACTTCACTGTCGGCGTTGCGCTCAAGAAAGAACGAGGCGCCAACTTGCTCAGGGGTATTTTTCCCCAGTTCCCACTGGTAAAGCATTTGCATTGCGTATTCGCGAGACTTTCGTCGTGAGGCCATTTGTCCTTTGTCAGTTGTCCGTGGTTCTTTGACCGTAGTCAGTGGTTACTTGCCGCCCGTGACCATCTGAAGTCCGAAAATCGAAGCTCGAAAAACGGCACGAGTTGCGGTCTTCGATTTTGAAGACCAAGACCGCGGATTACTTTCCGATGAATTTTGCCGGCCGTTTTTCCAGGAACGCGCGTGTCCCTTCTTTCATATCGTCCGTTGTACAGCATAACCCAAAGAGCGTCGCTTCGAGCAACTGTCCTTGGGCCGCGGGCATTTCCATTCCGTGGTTTACCGATTCCAGAGCAAACTTTATGGCCAGTGGAGCGTTGGCTATGATCTTGTGCGCCAGCTTTTCCGCCGCCGACATCAGCTCCGCCGCCGGCACAACCTGGTTCACCAGGCCCAACCGATGCGCTTCCGCCGCGGTTACGGGATCGCCGGTCAGGATTAACTCCAGCGCCCTGCACTTACCCACCAGGCGCGGCAGCCGCTGGGTTCCGGCGTACCCGGGGATGAGTCCAAGTTTGACTTCCGGTTGCCCCAGGCGCGCAGTTTCCGCGGCAACGCGCAGGGTGCACGCCATGGCCAATTCGCAACCCCCGCCCAGCGCGAAACCGTTGATTGCCGCGATCACCGGTTTGCCGAGGTTTTCGATCAAATCGAGCACCTGCTGTCCAAACCGGGAGGTTTCCTTGCCTTCCACAGGGGTTTGCCGGGCAAGTTCGTTGATGTCCGCTCCTGCCACAAAGGCTTTGTCGCCGCTCCCGGTTAGAATAACCACCCGCACTTCGGCGTCTTTCTGCAGAGCCTGGAAGCAGTCGAACAGTTCCGCCATCAGCTTGCGGTTCAGGGCATTCAGCTTCTCCGGCCGGTTGACGGTAACGTAGCCGATGGAATTTCGCTTGTCGAGCAACAGGGTTTCGTAGGCCATGAATTCTTCTCTATGCTTTTAGCATGATATTTACACGTGGAAGTGATGTTGACGGGAAATCAACTGGCAAACTTGGAGACCAGGATGCGTTTCCCGCCTTCTTTGCGCGCGCGGTCCAGGGAGACTTCCAGCCGGTTGATCACTTCGGTGACGCCATCGACGGCATCAAAGCTCGGTCCCAGCGGGACGTCGCAAACCGCCGCACAGAAATTGGTGGGCTCGGCGCCGTTCACGCGCAATTGCGCCAGCGCGCGGCGCACTTTCTCCACTGCCAGTCCTGCTTGTGCCAGGGTCGTATCCGGAAACACCACCACGATCGAAAGGGGGCTGTAGCGAACGGTAATGTCGTTTTGGCGAAGCGCGGGGGTAAGGGCTTTGCTCACTTGCAACACGAATCGCTGCACGCCCGCATCGCCCAACGACTTCATGAGAGGATGCGGATTTTCCGGCTCCAGCAGGCACACGGAAAGCGGCTGAGACTGATCCTTGGAGCGCCGCGCCTCGGAAAGCAGGCAATCCAGATAGGAACTACGCGGGAGCAGTCCGGTTTCGGGATCAGTGCCGGCAAGCGAGCGTACCAGCCTTCGCAACTTGGTGTTGTTGATGGCGATGACCACCTGAGTGGAAATGGCTCTGAGCAACAGGCTTTCCCCAGCCAACCACGTGCGCGGGGCATCGCACTGTTCCAGAAGCAACAATCCCGCGGGTGCGTCCTTGTCTTGCAGGGGCAACGCCTGCAATGAGCGAATTCCCAATCGCTGAATTTCCGCCGCTATCGGAGCAAGCAATGGCGCACGTGCCACATTATCAAGCGACCACCCGTCGGGGCTGGAGGCGGCCTGTCCCATCAGGAAGGCGAACACACTCAGCGCGGCCACAGGGTCGGAGGGCGGGGCCAGAGGGGAACGATACTCCGCCGTGAGGACGGGAGGCCCGTCCGGCGCCCCAACGGCTCCCCAGCACCGGCTGGCGTTCATGGCACGTCCGATCTCATTGACGGCAATCTGGAGCACTCCCTGCGGAGTCGACTCACGATAGATGTTGGCAGTGATTTCAGAGATCTTCCGCAGGTCGTCGAGTGATTGGAATGACCCGGAGCCTGGCGAGGGAGGATCTGCCCGCGTAGCTGGCGCAGCCGCAGGGGCGGCAGCCGGGGCTTTGAATTTGGGAGTATATGCCGCAGCGTCGTAAAGATCTCGGACCCTCTGGTTCCTCTCTTCCGCGCCCGGAAAGGTTTGGTCGATTTTTTGCACCGTTTCCGCCAGCTTGGCGGAAAGTTGATATTGGTGATACATCTCCCCTTCGACAAGGAGGTCTTCAAGTGACTCGGTCTTTTCCGCAACGGCTGCTGTCGCGCTCGCGGCTGGAGACGTCCGCACAGACGGTGGAAGCTGCATCCGCGACAGGATATTCTCATACCAGATCGTGTCGATGTGTCCTTCCAGATTGATCAGCCGATCGTAGTGACCCTCGCCGTACGGGTCGACATCGAGAATTCGCTCCAGCGTGTCTCCTGCTTTGCGGTAGTTTTCGCTGGCCAGGTAGAGGTTGAACAGGCGCGACTGAGAACGCCGCAGCCCGTCCTCCTTGTTCATTTCGTTGTAGAGATTGCTCAGCACTTCCAGCACATCCAGGTTTGATTCGTCGGTCTCGTACACCTTTTCCATGATTTTCAGGAATTCGTTCCGCTTGCCCTGCTGGAAAAGCCGGTCCTTGAGTTCGCTCGCCGCGCCCAAGACTTGCTGCACGGCTCCGGTTTGGATCAAGCCCTCCATGAGTCTTAGGATAAGATCGACGCGTTCAGGACTTGCGCGATAGAGCTTCCAGCATAAGGGCTCCACCTTGACGTAGTTGTTCGTTCCGAGAAACCCCCGGCAGGCCAATTCCAGCACTTCCAAATCATCAGGCCGCTTTGCCAGCATCGGTTCGATCAATTTAGTGGCTTCATCGGCATTCCCGCGCTTCAAAGCGAGTTCCGCGGCGGCGATGGTGGAAACTTCATCCGCCGGGTCAAGGGCATGCGCCTGGTCCACGAGCTTTTCCCAACAGCTTTCATCGTTGGCGCGGCGGGCAAGATGCGCGGCACGGTGAAGCGCCGGCATCGCGACTTTTATCTGACCCGACTGGCTCGCCAATTCGGCGAGTTTCATGAAATCCTGCAGATTGTCAGGGTCAAGCTTGACGATGCGGCTCAGGCAATCGATCATCCTGGCTTTCAAGCCGGTGCTGCGGTAATGTTCAAGCGCCTCGCGGTAAGACTCAAGTGCCTCAGCGTGCTTCTGGACTTTTTCCAGCAGGCCGGCCAGCTTCATCAGGGTCGCAATATCCTGGGGCGAGGACTTCAGCACCTTTCTGCAGGCGGCGATGGCCTTTGAGGTATCCCCGCGCTTGATGTAATAATCCGCCAACTGAACCTGGTAACGCAGTGCCTCGGCTGGGCGATTTATCTTGAGGCTGAGGTCCCCCAGGTAGATGAGCGCTTCTTCGTCGTTGGGTTCGTAACGGAGAATTTCCTGATAGGTCTCGATTGCAGCTTCGAACTTCTGCCGCTGGAGATACTTATCCGCTTTTTCGTAGAGCTTGTCTAAATCTGGCATCGTCGTCTTGAGTAAATGCTGGTGCGCCCCCGGGGGGAACTTGCTATCGACTCCCGGTTTGACAGGATAGCTCCCTTTTGTTAGATTTTCAAAGGGTTAGAAAATAGTCTCGTGGATAACAAGGGTACGCTCCTACCACTCGCACTACGCGGTGACACTCACCTTGAACTGTATTCTGCGCGGAATCGGCGAAATGCATGACTGAGGCTCGTTTCATTCGAAATTTCTCGGTGGTCGCCCACATCGACCACGGCAAATCCACACTGGCGGACCGCCTGCTGGAAATGACCGGCGCGCTCTCCAAGCGTGAGATGTCAGAGCAAGTCCTCGACTCCATGGACTTGGAACGCGAGCGCGGGATCACCATCAAGGCCCACGCCGTTCGCCTGCACTACCGGGCCCACGACGGAAACGAATATCAGCTCAATATCATCGATACGCCCGGCCACGTGGACTTTTCTTACGAAGTCTCCCGCAGCCTCTCCGCTTGCGAAGGGGCTGTGCTGGTCATTGACGCCTCGCAAGGGGTGGAAGCCCAGACCCTTGCCAACGCGCAACTGGCGATGAACAACCACCTTACCATTGTGCCGGTGATCAACAAGATTGATCTTCCGGGCGCTGATGTTGAAGCTACCCGGCAGCAAATTGAGCATGCCCTGGCGCTTGACCCATCGGAAGCGCTGTTGATCAGTGCAAAAGCCGGAACCGGGGTGGCGGAGGTTCTGGAGGCAATTGTCGCGCACATTCCTCCGCCCAAAGGCTCTCCCGATGCACCCCTCCAGGCACTGATTTTCGATTCCTGGTTCGACCCCTACCGGGGAGTCGTAGTCCTTGCCCGCGTCGTGCAGGGCACTCTCAAAACCGGCATGCGCATCAAGCTTTGGTCGAATGACCAGGTGTACAACGTCGAGGAGTTGGGCATACTCACTCCCAAACCTGTTCGCGTTGACCAACTGGCCGCGGGCGAGGTTGGCTTTGTCATCGCCAACATCAAAAAGATCTCCGAATCTCGTATTGGCGACACGATCACGGATGACTCAAGACCGGCTCCCGGTCCTTTGCCGGGCTTCGAAGATATCAAATCCATGGTCTTCGCCGGCCTCTATCCGGTGGATTCCAGCGCCTACGAGAACTTGCGGGACGCCATTGATAAGTTGAAGCTCAATGATGGTTCCCTGGTATGCGAGCCGGAAAATTCTGATGCCCTTGGCTTCGGATTCCGCTGCGGATTCCTTGGACTACTGCACATGGAGATTGTGCAGGAGCGGCTGGAACGGGAATTCAACATTGACCTCATTACTACCGCGCCCAGCGTCCGTTATCGCATTACGACCAGGGCGGGAGAGGTGCTGGACGTCCACACGCCCACAAAATTTCCTCCGGCAGGCGATATTGAGAAAGTCGAAGAGCCCATTATCCGCGCCCAGATTTTTACCCAGGATGAGTACATAGGTGGAATTCTGGCGCTACTTGAAGAGAAGCGCGGCGTGCAAAAAGGGTTTGAATACGTCTCAGGCAAACGTGTTCTGCTGACGTACGAGTTGCCGCTCAACGAAATCGTCTTGGACTTCTACGACCGCCTCAAGTCGGTGTCGCGCGGGTACGCGTCTCTGGACTATCACTTCGCGGGCTATTGGGTTTCAGACCTTGTTAAAGTGGATTTCCTTGTCGCGGGTGAAGCCGTTGACGCCCTCAGTTTCGTCTGCCATCGTGACACGGCCATGGAACGTGGACGTTCTCTCTGCTCCCGCATGCGCAAGCTGATCCCCCGGCAGATGTTTGAAGTCGCGCTGCAAGCCTCCATTGGTGCGCGCATTATCGCCCGCGAGAATGTGGCGGCCATCCGCAAGAATGTGATCGCCAAATGCTATGGCGGTGATATCTCGCGCAAGCGCAAACTTCTCGAAAAGCAGAAGGAAGGCAAAAAGCGCATGAAACGCGTGGGCCGTGTTGACATCCCTCAGGAAGCTTTCCTCGCCATCCTCAAAGTTTCGGAATAGTGGCACACCTGCCCCAAAAATACGCGCTCGAACCACTTTCCGCGAGCGCTCACTCGCGATAGAATTGGTGCGACATCAATCTTGGAGCCAAACATGGAATTGAAAACTGTCAGCATCGAGAAGCCCGAGGACATGAACTTCATTCTCGGCCAGTCGCACTTTATCAAGACGGTGGAAGATCTCTATGAAGCCATTGTACAAACCGCGCCCCAGATGAAATTCGGCGTCGGCTTTTGCGAATCTTCCGGTCCGGCGCTGGTACGATTTGCGGGCAATGATTCCAACCTCATCGAACTCGCGCGGAAGAATGCGCTGGCGCTCTCCTGCGGCCACGCCTTTATCATCTTTATGGAAGGAGGCTTCCCCATCAATATTTTGAACACCGTGAAGAGCGTCCCAGAAGTTTGCCAGGTTTTCTGCGCAACGGCGAATCCCGTGGAAGTGATCGTAGCGGAATCTGCCCAAGGTCGCGGCATCCTGGGAGTCATCGACGGAGTCAAGACTCGCGGCATTGAGACCGATGCTGATATTCAGACCCGCAAGGATTTCCTGCGAAAAATCGGGTACAAATTATAAATGGAAGGAATTACGGATCGAGGCTTCTCAATTCATCAAGGGACCATCAAGATCCGCCGGCAAACCGCATCGCATATTGAAATGATACTTACTTCAACGCGTCCTCTTAGAAACTGCTCCATTCACACATTCAACACTCTCGCTGCACTTATAGTTCTCAGTCTGCTTTTCCTGTGCAGTGGCCGTAGCGCCACCGAAATGGCGTTTGGAGCACAAAGTAGTAGCGGCACGTCTACGACCAAGCGGACGGCTCATCCCACTCGTAAGCACCGGTCAAAGCGGGCCCGAAAGAAATCTCCGCCAGTGC
>JARLGN010000385.1 GCA_031292775.1 Acidobacteriota bacterium
CACTCGGCTGGCCTGTGTGGGGCGCGGGACCGCTGCTGCGCGGGGGGGCCAAGGGCGTGGGGTTGAAGGGCGGTACGCCCCGTTGGCAAAGATCCGCTCACCATCCGGCGGGGTTAGTTCTTAGGCAGGTGATGTTTCGGAGCGCTGGGGGCAAATCAATTAGCAATGACTGGGGGTGGCGCCTCAACGACTCTGCCTCAAGCGTGCCTGCTGTGGCTGATCCCGTTGGTACGCCCGCAGCAGCGCCTGGAGAAATCTCCCTTTCCGCCCCCGTTGGATCCGCTCGCACACGAACCATGCACTCTTATAAGTGATCCCCAGCTTGCGCTCCACTTTGATGGGCGAAGGCCTACCCCCAACTGCAACGCTCAACGCGATCGCAGACCACCAACTCCGAAGTGGCAGATGAGAGCGGTGCATAAAGGTTCCGGTTGTGAGTGTGAATTGATAGGCACACGCGCGGCACGCAAAGAGGGTTAGCCCTTTGTTTCTCCGAGCATGCCTGGGAAATCGGAGAACATCAGCCGAGCTGCAGCGCGGACAATGCGGCCCGCCCGGCCACCGGGCTGCCTCGAAGAAAGGCTCCAGAGATGCCGTGAGGGACGGGAAGGGATTTTTGCGGAGGGACGAAGCGCCTGCTGACATGATGGTCTCCGACTAGGCTTTTTATCATGATGAATGTACTGCTTCAAGTATATATTTCTACCCATGATCTAAAGAATGTTGCTAACATGCTGAAAGTAAGCGTGATATACAAATAATGTGATATGAGTTATTTTGTTCAGCTCCTATATACTAACCAGAGAGGAATGAGAAGAAACTGTCGTTTCACCTCATTCCCGGAAGGTTTAGACTCGGCAGCAGTCCATGCAAGTCCAGCATGGCATGCCTGCCTCCGTACTGCCGGCCGGAACGTTGTTGTGGACTGGTGGCCGACCTTATGAACTTAGAACAGAAACAGACATGGATGCGGGAAAGGCAGGAAGCCTCTCGTTCTGCTCGGGATCCGTATCTACCAAGAGCGGATTTTGCTCAAAAGCATTTCAGCGTGGCCGAGATTGCCACCTTATGGGAACTTAGTGCGGATTTTGTGCGGAAGATCTTCATCAATGAGCCGGGCGTCATCGTGTTCGGTGACGAATCCAAGCCCGGCACGCGCCGGTATCGAACTCTGCGCATTCCGGAATCCGTCGTTGCACATGTGCACAAGCGTCTGACCAATAAGGAGTCAAGCAAATGCTAACCATCTATCGAAGACACCTTAAAACATGTGAACACCGGAATCTCGGTCGCAAGTATCGGCGCTGTAAGTGTCCCATTTGGGTTGACGGCATTATTGGCAACCAAGAGGTCCGCCAATCACTGCGCACGAAGGATTGGGAGAAAGCGCAGTCACAAATTAGGGCCTGGGAGGTTGAGCAAACCATCGAAGTGGAACGTTCCGTAACCCCCACCACGGTGAAGGAGGCTTGGGAAGCATTCATGGCTGATGCCGAAGCTCGGAACCTAAGAGAAGGGACGTTGCGTAAGTATCGTTTCCTGTTGCGGCAGCTCGAATCGTTTGGCGCCGCACAAGGGGTCCGTTATGTGCGCGAGTTGGACTTCAACATACTCACGAGGTTTCGTGCTTCGTGGCACGATCACAACCTTTCGGCACTCAAGAAGCTCGAACGCCTTCGCTCTTTCTTTCAGTTTGCGATTGAAAATGGATGGGTGAGTAGCAATCCCGCCAAGAAACTGCACCGACCCGAAGTCTCCCAGCGTCCCACCATGCCCTTCAGTCCGGCAGACATCGTGGCAATCCTGGCGGCCAGCAACGAATGGGGGAAGAAAAACCAAGGGGTAACGCGTGCGCGGGAGAACTCTTGGCGGATGCGCGCTCTCGTCTTGCTGCTTCGTTACAGCGGCTTGCGTATTCAGGATGCCGTAACGCTGGCTCGGGAACGCGTTGCGGGCGGGAAGCTGTTCCTGTACACAGCCAAGACCGGAACGCCCGTCTATTTGCCCCTGCCAGACTTCGTACTTGAAGCCTTGGGCAGAGCACCGATTTCTCAAAGGTTTTTCTTTTGGACCGGAAGCTCGAAGCCCGAGAGTGCGACAAAGAACTGGCAGAAGAGCCTCGGGGAACTCTTTCGGACTGCCGGCATAGTGAATGGCCACGCGCTCCGCTTCCGGGACACGCTAGCGGTTGATATGCTCATGGCGGGCGTCCCAATCGAACGCGTTTCGGTGGTCCTCGGACATTCCAGCGTAAAGATCACCGAAAAGTATTACGCACCGTGGGTAAGGGCTAGGCAGGCGCAGTTGGAGGAGGACGTAAAGCGCTCTTGGGAAAGAGATCCTGTTTGGCTGGCTGAGACGAAGGGTACACCAGAGGTACACAAGAAAAACAAGCTCATTAACTGATTGAAAACAAAGCAGAAATATTGGCGGAGAGGGTGGGATTCGAACCCACGTGCCCGCTTTTGGCAGGCAAGACGCTTTCGAGGCGCCCCCGTTATGACCGCTTCGGTACCTCTCCGCGAGAAAAAAGAATCATTGAACTATTGGGTCATCGGGTCATTGACTTAATCCCTCAGACTTACGGCTTGGTGCGATTCACTGTTGATGGGTTCCGCTTCCTCCTCGTCCGGAAGAAATCTTGAATTACTGAAGCACATTCGGCGGCCAGGATCCCTTTCGCCAGCTCGACCCGATGATTCAGCTTACCGTGATTCAGCACCCGTAGCGCGGATCCGCAGGCACCCGCCTTGGGATCGCGTGCCCCGAAAATCAGGCGCCGCATTCGGGCGTGGACGATGGCTCCGGCGCACATCGCACAAGGTTCGATTGTAACATACAGGTCGCAACCTTCCAGCCGGTAGTTGAGCAACTTTCGCGCGGCACGCCTCAGCACCAGAATTTCCGCGTGCGCAGAAGGGTCGTGCAGATGGATGGGGCGATTGTGCTCGCGCGCCAGCACACGTCCTTCCTTGACCACGACGGCCCCTACCGGGACCTCCCCTTCCATGGCGCCTCGTGCCGCTTCGCGCAACGCCATGCGCATGAACCGCTCATCAACGGGAGGCGACAGGGCCTTCACCGCAACCTTGGGCATGTGCCTATCGTAGCACGCCCGGATGCCTGTTCTCATCTTCCTGCGCGATGTGTGCCAGCGCCGGCTGAAATGTCATGGCGGAGGGTTTTATGTTGCACCCTCGCGCTGAGTGGTGTAGTAATGGCATTCTTACTTTTGGATAAGGAGAGAGATAACGGCAATGATGAACCGAAGAAATTTCATATCGAAAAGCGCTCTGGGAATGGCGGCACTGGCAACGACGCAGGCGCCGGCAGGGCTCCTTGCCAATCCGTACGGCAAACCCGTCGGGATCCAGCTTTACACTTTGCGCGATGAGCTGCAAAAAGACATGGCGGGCACACTCAAAAAGGTTGCGGCGATTGGCATCAAGGAAGTGGAGCTCTACGACCTGTACGGAAAGTCGGCGTCGGAATTCGCCAAAATCCTGAAGGATGATGGCCTCACCGCCCCCAGCGGGCATTACATGACCCGCCACCTGCACGGGAACTGGGAGAAGGAAATCGAGAACGCCAGGACCCTGGGCATGAAATTTATGGTGAACGCCATCCTGGATCCGGAAGAACGAAAAAGCTTTGATGATTACAAGCGTCTGGCGGAACTCTTCAACAAGGCTGGGGAGCAAACCCAGAAGGCCGGTATCCAATACTGCTACCACAATCACAACTTCGAATTCCAAAAGTATGGCAACACTACGGCCTATGATTACCTGCTCAAGGCGCTCGATTCGAAGCTCGTGAAATTTGAGATGGATTGCTTCTGGGTGACGCACGCCGGCCAGGATCCGGTGGCCTATTTCAAGAAATACCCCGGCCGCTTCCCGCTTCTCCACATCAAGGACTTGAAGGACCATCCTGCCGCCACGGTTGAGAAGGATGACAAGGTGGGCATGTTCGCGCCTGTGGGAAAAGGCACCATCGATTGGAAGCGCATCTTCGCCGCCGCTCCCATCGGGGGAATGAAGCACTATTTCATTGAACAGGACTGGTGCGAGCAGCCACCGCTGGAAGCAGTGAAGATGAGTTACATCTACCTGCATGGCTTGACATAAGGCGCGCCGCGTTTCTCATCGCACCCGCGAACGCGGATCTACCATGGCGCTGAGTCCTCACCCTTAGTGCCAGGGTGCATCAATAGGCGAAATTGTTCATGGTCCTCGGAAGGGCTGGGCTGGAGCCCCGCCCTTCCATCCCCGCTAAATCAGTCCAGAATTACCCCGCGCCGGCGTCCTTGATTCCACGCTGTAGTGTTTCCTGACGTGGAGTAGAATAGGACCGATTGCAGCCCGACTTTAGCTTCTGGATGAAACCACTGCCTCGGCGGTGCGGGCAGGCATTGTATTGTCAAACCGCCACCGTGGTTTTATTCTCGCCAATTCAAGAGTAGTGGAGGGAGGAACATGACGCGACGCCAATTCATGCGGAAGTCCCTGGTTACGACGGCGGCAGGAGTTGCAACTTTACGGCAAGGGAAAGTGGAGGCGAGTGCCAATTCGGAGTCTTCCACGAAGACGTTGTTTGAGGACATTGTTGTAATCCCGCTGCCGACAGACCGCACTCACCGCGGCATGAGCGGCAGCATCATCGAACTTCGGGACGGCTCGCTGCTCTATGCTACCGGGAATCCCCGCAATGAGATCCAACAGTCGGGGGTCATCGGCCGCATGTCTCGTGATGGCGGGCGGACCTGGGGCGATCCATTCTCGATGCAGCGCAATTTTGCCCGGCTGGGGACCCTGCAACCAAGCTTGTTGCGGCTCAAGGATAACCGGATTCTGTTCGGGTACAACACACTCAATAATTACCAGGGTCAGGATCTTCGCTCTTTCGACGCGCACTTCTATGTTCGTTACTCGGGGGACGAGGCGAGGACGTGGAGTGATCCTTTCTGCGCCACGCTCTACCCCGGCTTCCATACGGTTAATCCGGACCATCTCATCCAGCTCCCCTCGGGGCGCATCGTGGTTCCCTCGGAATGGACACATGAAATGGGGGGAGGCGAGGCCGGGCACGCGGTATGCCTCTGCTACTATACGGACGACGGCTACACTTGGATTCGCAGTCGAAACTTTGTCGATACCGGTAAGACCACCGAGGAACCCAGCATCGTCGGCCTTAAAGATGGCCGTCTGCTGATGGTATTTCGCAATCGGATGGGTTATGTGGGGAGGGCCTATTCGCCTGACCAGGGCGAAAGCTGGACGGAGCCCGGGTTCTACGAATTGCCTTCTCCCCTGTCGCCGCAATCAATCACAAGGATTCCCAAGACGGGGGATTTGCTGTTGCTGTGGTTGAATAACCCTCTTGCGGTCGGATTCGCCCGAGGCGAAAAGCAGACCATTGTGAGAATTGGGGAGATAACCCGGTCCCTGGGACAACTGCGGGCGCCACTCTCCTCGGCGATCTCGCGCGACGAGGGGCAAACCTGGGAGAATATCCGCAACATCACTACCGACCCCCAGGGTGACTACGGTTACCAGGGTGTGACGTTTGTTGGAGACGTCGCGCTGGTGAACTACCACGCGTTGGATGGCATTCATGTAACGCGCATTGGCGTCGATTGGTTCTACGGGAAATAACAAGGGCGAATTTGGATCTAGACCGGTCGGGCGCGCTCCTTGTGGGGTAGAATAGAAATCTATGGCTGCCAAACTTAAGCTGTTGGCTGAAACCACCGCCTCCGTTGAGGAGATCGCGCAGATTTTGCGCGCTGAACATTCCGACCCCTTCCACATTTTGGGCATGCACCTGGTGGAGGTTCAGGGCAGGGCGGCGGTGGCAATTCGAGCATTCCTTCCCCGCACGCACGACGCCTGGGTGGTTCGCGGCTCAAACATGGACAGCATTGTGCCGCTGCAGCGCGTCCATGCGGACGGATTTTTCGAAGCGGTCTTTCCCGGCGAGCAGGCAATGTTCCCCTATCGCCTGCGCACGGATTATGCCGGGCAGACCGAGTTTGAAGATCCTTACCGTTTCCCTGTAGTCCTATCCGATTTCGATCTCTACCTGCTGGGAGAAGGCACCTATTACAAGACTTACGAAAAGCTGGGCGCGCACATCGTGGAAATCGCCGGAGTGCGCGGCGTCTCCTTTGCCGTGTGGGCACCCAATGCCAAGCGCGTAAGCGTGGTGGGCAACTTCAACTATTGGGATGGCCGGCGCCACCCCATGCGCATACGGGGGGCCACCGGGGTGTGGGAGATTTTCATTCCCGGGCTGCGCGAAGGCGAAATTTACAAATTTGAAATCAAAGGCCGGCATCGCAGCTACCTGGGATTGAAGGCCGACCCCTATGGCTTCTACTCCGAACACCGGCCCAAAACGGCTTCCATTGTTTACGACCTGGACCGCTATCCCTGGAACGATCAGACGTGGATGGCAGAGCGCGCGGCGCGCCAGGGGCTGCGCACACCCATCTCGGTTTACGAAGTCCACCTGGGTTCGTGGCGGCGCTCACCGGAAGAAGGTCATGGCGTCCTTTGCTATCGCGAACTCGCGGTGCAGTTGGCGGAATATCTCGGGAGAATGGGATTTACGCACGTGGAATTGATGCCGGTGACGGAGCATCCCCTGGATGAATCATGGGGATATCAGACCACCGGGTATTTCGCGGCCACCAGCCGGTACGGTACGCCCGACGATTTCATGTACTTTGTCGACTACATGCACCAGCACGGGATTGGGGTGATTCTGGACTGGGTTCCGGCGCATTTCCCCTCCGACGCGCACGGCTTGGCGTTTTTTGACGGCACCTACCTTTACGAGCATGCGGATCCCCGCATGCGCGAGCACCCGGACTGGCATACACGCATCTTCAATTACGGCCGCACGGAGGTTCGCAGTTTCCTTTGGGCCAGCGGGCTGTTCTGGCTGGAGAAATACCACATCGACGGCCTGCGCGTTGACGCGGTTGCCTCCATGCTCTATCTCGACTACTCGCGCAAGGCCGGCGAATGGGTGCCTAACGCATTTGGTGGCAATGAGAATCTGGCTGCCATTAGCTTCATTAAACGCTTCAACGAGCTCACCCACGAACATCATCCCGGCACGCTGACCATCGCCGAGGAATCAACCTCCTGGCCCATGGTTTCGCGGCCGACCTACGTGGGCGGGCTGGGTTTCAGCCTGAAATGGAACCTGGGATGGATGCACGACATGCTGCAATATTTTTCCGTCGATCCCATCTTCCGCCGCTACCATCATTCCAATCTGACGTTTTCTTTGCTCTATGCCTTTAATGAAAACTTCATGCTGGTGCTCTCGCACGACGAAGTGGTACACGGCAAGCGCTCGCTGCTCGCAAAGATGCCGGGGGATTATTGGCAGCAGTTCGCCAACCTGCGAGCGCTCTACGCATTTCTCTATGCCCATCCCGGGAAGAAAATGCTCTTCATGGGCGCGGAACTGGGCCAGTGGATTGAGTGGGACTCCGCCCGCAGCCTGGATTGGAATCTGCTCGACTACGAACCCCACCGCAAGCTAAACGATTTGGTGGTGCAACTCAACCACCTGCAGCGGGCGGAGCGGGCTCTGTATGAAATCGATTTCGAGTATACCGGTTTCGAATGGATCGATTTCCATGACGCCGACCACTCCGTTATTGCCTTCCTGCGAAAAGGCCAAACCCCAGGCGATCACATCGTCGTGGTGTGTAACTTCACTCCCGAGCCTCACTATGGCTATCGTGTCGGGGTTCCGGACAACCGCTTCTATCGCGAAATTCTGAATACCGATGACGTGAAGTTCGGCGGAGGCGGCGTGACCAACGGCACTGGCCGCCAGGCCATCCCGATGGCGTGGCAAAACCAGCCTTGCCACGTGGAATTGACCCTGCCGCCCCTCGGGGTTGTCTATTTGAAACCGGAAGGGTAAACCGTCGCATCACGCGAAACATGACACCGTTCACGACATGAGAATCGAACCCCCGCAATTGAACCCGTTTGCAGGATATTGCCCAAAGGGATAAGCACCGAACTGCCCCGTGCAAGAATGGGTTGTTCTTCCACCGCTACTTCAATATAATCGCGCGGAAGCCCACGCTTCAGGACCGGGGTCCATGGAAAAAAGCGCAGCGACAGGTTCAGACGGACGTCGAAGCACACGGCTCTCCATTTCGCTCCCCGTTGTGATTCACGGGAAGGACGCCGAGCAGAATACCTTCCGCGAAGATACCCACACCCTGATTGTCAATCAGCATGGCGCGAAGATTGCGACGGCGCACAAACTGACCCTCGGCGCGGAAGTTCTTGTTGAAAACACCGCTCTGGGCAGCGTGGCCAAGGCGAACGTCGTGTGGGTAAGCTCCAAGCCCAATGCCGGCGGCCTGAATGAAGTGGGCGTGCAATTGGTGGAGGCTCAGAACATTTGGGGCCTTGAATTTCCTCCGGAGGACTGGACTGCCAAAGGGAAAGATCAGGGAACTCCGGAAGTTAAGGTGACTCCACCACCTCCTGTTCCTGCTCCTCGACCAGTTCCCAAAGGAAGCAAGCCTGCCCAGGCACCTCCTGCCACCTCGACCAGCGAGGTAATTGCAACCCAGCTTCTTAACGACCTGTATGAAACCACTGATGCGCACCTGCGGCAATTCAGCGAGAAGCTGGACCAAATCGTCCAACGCATCGGCCTGAAGTGGGAAAAGGAGCTGCGGGAGCGCGCCAGCGCCGCCCGAGAGCGGGAGATGGCGGCAATCCAGCAGCATGTCTTGGCCTCGAATGATCAACTGAGCGGTTTGAAGGCGGAATTGGAAGATCTGAATGTGAGACTTGCGGAGTCGCAACGCATCATGCTTGCGGCTGAAGAGAGTCTTCCTCTGCCGTTTTCGCCAGTGGAAATTCAAGAAAAAATTCAGGAGCAAGCGCTCCCGGTGCTCCACCTGATTACCGAAAGTGGGATTGCCACCGGGCGTGAGCGCTTTCAGGCGCAGGTGCAGGCAGATGCCACCCAAGCGCTGGATACGTGGAGGAGGAATCTCCAAGCGGAGAGGGACGCACTGGTGAAGGAAGCCCGGCAGCAGATTGCGACGGTCGCAGCTTCCGCTCTGGAAGAAATGACACAGGATCGCGAAACTGGCTTCACGGGATTGAAGCGCCGCATCGAAGAAGAAATCCGCGGAAGCCAGGAAAGAGCTGCTGCACAAATTACGTTGAAGCTGGATGAAACCGTTGCAAGCCATGGTGATATCCTGGTAATGCGGCTGAATGATACCGTGCGCGAAACGGGAGAACGCCAGACAAACCTGCTGCAAACCCAACTTGACGCCCTGCTGGTCAGCCGGTTGGATCAGGCTCAACGACATGCGCAGTCAATGGGCGAGACCTTGCAGAACAGCGTTGAAGAGGGGCTTCGCGCCATAGGCGAAAAGCGCTCCCAGGAACTTCAGGCGCAGTTGCAGGAAATTGTCGGCAAGACAATTGCCTCGGCCTCAAATGAGGTGCGCGGCCGGGTGGAAGAATCGGTGGGCGCGGCAGCGGAGAAAAGCCTCAATGAATGGCAATCGCGGCTGCAAGAGATCACCGACAAGGTGCTTGCTTCTTCCTCGGACCAAATCCGCGCGCAGGTTGAAGAGGCGGCCAAAGCAGCCTCAGATAACGCCCTCCAGAGTTGCCAATTGCGACTGCAGGATATTGCCGAAAAGATCGTAGTTTCCACCTCCAGCCAACTACGTGCACAAGTTGAAGAATCGGCCCAAGCGGTGGCTGACAAGAACCTTAAGGCTTGGCAGTCGACCTTGCAGGAAATTTCCGACAAGACGGTTGCTTCCTCCTCTGCCCAAATCCGCGCTCAGGTTGAAGAGACGGCCAAAGCAGCCACAGAGAGCGCCGTCCAAAGCTGCCAATCGCGGCTGCAGGATATCGTGGACAAGACCGTGACTTCCTCCTCAAACCAGATCACCGCGAAGGTGGAAGAATCAGCCCAGGCCGCAGCGGATAATGCTCTGAAAACTTGGGACGCCCGGTTGCACGAAGTCGCTGACCGGGTTGTTGATTCATCTTCCGAGCGAATTCGCGGGCAAATAGAAGAAGCCGCGCGCGGCGCTGCGGAAAGAGAACTGCAAACCTGGCAGACGCGGCTGCAGGATACCACTGACAAGGCCGTAGCCGCGTCATCCGAGCAAATACGGGTGCGCGTGGAAGAATCCGCCCAATCCACGGCAGATAAAGCCGTCGCGGCGTGGCAAGCTCGACTGCAAGGGGTTGCTGACAACGCCGCTGCCTCCGCGTCAGAACAAATTCAAGACCAGATCAAGGAAGCGCTGCATCTTATGGGGCCAAAACTGCAAGAGATGCAGGATCGAGCCGTTGCCGATGCGGTTGAAACCTTCCGCGGCCTGCTCTCCCAAATTCTCGGCCTGCTCCCTTCTGCCGGAAGTAAGTAATTCGGCACCCTCGTTCACTCCCTAAGCCCTGCGCCACGGGCACCATTCCGCCGGAAATTTTCACTTGCAGATTCGCCTTTTATTCGCCTAGAATGGGGACGCACAATAGCTGTCAGCCGCCGGCCCCAGGGGTGGACAGTAAACCCAACGCGGCGTGGTAACCCATTGGGGACGGGCCATTCGACGTTGCAGTTTGTGACCGCGAGCTGACAACCTAATTCCTTCCGGAGATCGAGCCATGGCATTAACGCGCCGGCAAAAACAGGTTCTGGATTTTCTGGTCACGTTCATCAATCGCCAGGGTTACTCGCCCAGCTTTGAGGAGATTGGCGCGGGCATGGAACTCTCATCGCTCGCGACGGTCCACAAGCACCTCCAGACGCTGGAGAAAAAAGGGTTCATCCGGCGCGGCTACAACCAAAGCCGCTCCGTGGAAGTGGTGGCCATCCCCGCTTCCGTGCCCTTCTCGAAGACTGCCGTCCGTCCCTTTGGAAGGCCCAAGACGGCTGCCGACACCGGCGACAATCACGCTGCCGTCATGCCCCTGGCGGCACTCGCGCCCTCGCAGATATTGGGCAATATGGAATTCCCCCTGCTCGGGCTGATCGCCGCGGGCCAACCCGTGGAAGCTATAGCCAACACCGAAACATTTTCCTTCGGCGACTTTACCCAGGGCAGGGGAAACCTCTTTGTCCTGCGCGTCAAGGGTGATTCCATGGTTGATGACCATATCTGTAGCGGTGACTACATCCTGGTGGAAGGCGCGCAGACGGCGGACAATGGCGACATCGTGGTGGCGCTGATCGAGGGTACGGATGCCACCCTGAAGCGGTTCTTCCGTGAGCCCAACGGCAAGATTCGCCTGCAACCCGCCAACGCGCAAATGGATCCCATCCTGGTGCCCGCTCGCGACGTCAAGATTCAGGGGCGGGTCGTGGGCGTGCTGCGAAAATACTGAAGCCAGGGAACCTCGCATGAAACTTGGGCGCATAACCGTCAGCATGTTGCTTATCGGGATCCTCATGGGCGTGCCGGCACCCACCCGCGCCGAAGAGATCACTCTGAAAGACGGTCAGAAGATTGTCGGAACCATTGTCGGCTACGAAAAAGACATGTTCCGCGTTGAAACCGCATACGGCGTCGCGCTGGTTCGCAAGGACAAGATTACGTCGATTCAGGTCGCCAAACCCGACGCGGCCAATCCCCAACCTGCCCCGCGCTCAGCAACAAAGACCATTGATGTAAAGCCTGCCCGCATTTCCGCCGCACCGGAAGTGGCGCCTGCGCCCATACCACCAGCACCCGCGCCCCCCAAGCCGCCAGCGCCGCCTGTACCCCCGAAGCCGAAATCGCCACCGCCACCACCGCCGCCTCCTCCCGTCAGCCACCCCATCGATGTGCCCATGCCCGCGCACCTTCAGGAACATGTTGACGGCAATACTTACTTCAGCGATTCATTCCAATTCTCCATGTTCAAGCCCCCTGACTGGAAAGCTTTCGAGGGCGTGTCGAAGGAAACCGGTTCCGGAATTACGGCCATGGGTACGGACGATGAGCAGACCTTGCTGGTTGTTGACCGCCAGGTGTGGAGCGGAACTCCCAGTTTGGCCAGCGACAGCATTGAAGCCAAGCTTCGCCAAACCTACCAGGAGTATCACCGGATTTCCGAGCAACCCGTGACGTGCGATGGTCAGCCTGCCATCCGCCGGACCTTTACGGGCATTGTGGACGGCGCCGAGTGGCACGGCGTGGCGGTCCACGTCATCCACGGAAACACGGTATTTGGCATTATCGGACTCACCTCGGCGGAAACCTTCCAATTCCAAGAGGCCATTTTCAATAAGATCATCCGGACATTTCACTTTCTTTCTCCCGCCGCCCCCGGCGCCGCACTTCCCGCCGGCAACCCGTAACTGCCTTCCCGCCCTTACATTTTTCCTTCCTGCTTTTCGTTCGTCACTCGTAACTTGTCACTTCCAATTTTAGTAACCGCCTTTCTTTTCATCAACATCATGGAAAGAACCCTATAACTCCTTTCTTTTCATTAACATCATGGAAAGGCGAAAAGTAGACATTTTTTCTATATGTGTTTTCAACAGCTTATGGCAGTTTAACCCCAATTTTCGCCCCTTTTTTTCTCACGACCCTGATCGTTATGGATTGGCTAACTATTTTAGTTTCAGCAATATAGGTTTTTGCCGGATTTTCGTAATTCACCGCTAACCCCTTTTGTTTCTGATACATCTTGGAAAGCCGTTCCTATCTTTTCGCCTCGTCTCCTACCCTTCAAGTTAACTCTTTACATTTGAATGAGATAAACGTTGAGACATTATGGCTCTAAACGCTAATCCCTTTTGTTTCTAGTACATCTTGGAAAGCCGGAGCTTTGGCCAAGGTCTCCATCCGACGCTCGTGGCGTTTCATCCCCGATCGAAAACGCGTCCAGCCGCCAGAGCGTTGGAGTCGTGAGTCCAAAGTCAAATATCAAGAGTCAACCTTCTGTCTACTGACTATTGCCGCCGCCCGACACCTGCCACCTCTCCTGACTGCGCGATTTCCCCCCTGACACCCTTTTCCACGTAATAGCCTAGCAACTTGCCGACCAGCGCCGGAGGGGAGAGCGGCGAATTTGCTTGCGATGGGAAACTAATGTCTGATTTTTCTTTCCGAATTCCTATCGGTAGGAAAGGGTAATGATCGATCGCGGATTCCCGTGCGCGTGGTAGGGGCGGTTGGCGAACTGGAGAACCCGTAACGCCTTGCCCACTCTCCCGCCTTGCTGTCGAGTTCCAAACAGGGCAACGCAGTTTGGCTCAGGCCAACCGCCTGGGTCTCATGGAGGAGTTACGGCCTCTAGCACTGAAGGGGCGCGCCATTCAAAACCATGCCGCCATCGTTATCGAGGGGGAGTGCCGGAAGTCTTTGCCGACGTGTGGGGTTGAGTACGACGAACAATATGTGGGCGATTGAAGCACGGACGTGGGACGCGCCCTTGGGGCTCCGGCGGGTGCGAATCTGGGTTTCCCGAACCCGATGTTCGGAATGCCTTTCGCCGTAGGGGGACGGCTTGCCGCCCCTTGGGTTTGCATTCACCCTGCGGAACGCCGGGTAGGGCAAGCCCTCCCCCTACGTCTCCGGATTACATTCACCCGTTCGAACGGCGCCTGAGGTCGTGTGACCCGGAGGTCGCCACGGCCAATTCGTCTTGGGAATTTACCGTGGGTTCGTTATCGAACGAAGATCCCGCCGTCACGAAAGCAGTGACCACGGCTACGCCGCTGACGTGGATTGACTTCCGGGGGGGGCGCGCCTATCCTTACAAAGTGAAGGTTCGCGAAATCGTTCGGATGCTTGAAGACGATGGCTGGCTTCTGGTTAGGACCCGGGGAAGTCACCACCAGTACAAGCATCCCACGAAGCCCGGGCTGGTCACTATCCCCGGCAATCGCAACGATGAACTCGCGCCGGGGACCCTGAACAGCATCCTGAAACAGGCAGGGTTGAAGCCATGAAAAAATACCTGGTGATCATCGAAGAGACCCCGACGGGATATTCCGCGTATTCTCCCGACCTGGGAGGTTGTGTTTCGACCGGGCAAACACGCCAAGAAGTCGAAAAGAACATGCGGGAGGCGATCGAGTTTCACTTGGAGGGCTTGCGCCTCGAAGGGTTCCGCGTGCCTCAACCCCACTCGTATTCCACGTACGTGGAAGTCCCCGCGTAAATTTTCCAGCGTAGCAAGGATCTGTTTAGTGGGCCCGCGGCACTCAGTCGTGATCAGAAAAGCCGCAGAGCTTGAAACGCGGCTCTGCGCCAGCCCGCCTAAGGCCGGAATCAACCACGCTGAGGTGCCGGCATTCTTACACGGGAAGTTCACGCGTTCTGCTTCCCGCTGTGGAAGCGAGGATTGGCCAAGTGTACCCAGCGTAATCTTGTGCTATCAGGTTGGCAACAAGAGGTGGCATAATCATAGTAAGGACAAGAGCCAAGGAGAGCGCTGCCTATGACCGGAATCCAGTTTGTAACCGATGCGAAGGGCCGTAAGGTGGCCGTTCAAATCAACCTGAAAAGATATGGCACGGTGTTAGAGGATTTTTGGGATGGCCTGATTTCAGAGTCCCGCCGTAGCGAAAAGGGAATCCCGCTGGAAAAGATCAAGGCGGACCTCGTAAAGCGCGGGCGGCTGCGTGAGTAGCTATTCCGTTGAAGTTAAACCTTCGGCACGGAAGGAACTTGAAGCCCTACCGGACAAGTTGCTGGCCCGGGTCCTCAAGAAAATGGAATCTCTGCGAGACTCACCACGGCCCGCAGGGTGCAAAAAGCTGAAAGCTTACGAAGATCAGTGGCGTGTCCGGGTGGGTGACTGGCGCATCTTGTATATCATCGACGACGCGGCCAAGCTCATCAGCATCACCCGCATTGCGCACCGGCGTGAAGTGTACGCACGCTGACGGGCGTGCGCGCCTTCCTTCCATCGACAATAACCCACCCGTGCGAAATCAATCCCGCATTGCTCGATCTGCTTTGCGCCTGAATCGTCTCTCGTGTCGATTCGGGTTGCCCTTTCCTAGTTGCAAATAGGGTGCAACTGTGTTCATTCTAAAAATATATAACTCTTTGTATTGCAATCACAAATTGACATGATGGCCTAAACTACCTAACATCGAAGATGTAAGTCATTGCACATTTGAAGGGCGCATGTTTGACTCATAATTATGTTCCAGTCGCTGGTAATTACGCTCCGTGAAGGTGTGGAAGCCGCGCTTATTCTGGGTATCGTCCTGGGTTACCTGAAGAAGACGGGACGGCAGGCTTGGAGCCGCTACGTCTGGTGGGGGTTGGTCTCGGCCATAGTGGCCAGCCTTGCCGCGGCTTATGTGGTTCACCGCTTTGAGGTTGTCGAGGACGCCTATGAAGGCTGGCTGATGCTGGTCGGGGCGGCGTTTGTCGCCACCATGGTTTACTGGATGTGGCGAACGGGCAAACACCTGAAGCAGGGAATTGAATCCAAGCTCGCGGAACTTTCGGCCTCACCCACCCGCAGCGCCGCATCGGGCCTCTTTCTGTTTGTATTTCTCATGGTCTTCCGCGAGGGCGCGGAGACCGTGTTGTTCCTGGCAGCGGTTTCCCTGCGAACCAGCGAGTTGATGAACTTCATGGGAGGCTTACTGGGATTGGGGCTGGCGGTAGCTTTGGGAGTGGCGTTCTTCAAAGGCAGTGTGAAGGTTGATCTGCGAAAGTTCTTCACCGTTACCACCATGGTTCTGTTTGTGGTGGCGGCGCAACTGCTTGTTTCCGGCGTTCACGAACTTTCCGAAGCACAGGTGTTGCCCTCCGGACCCCGGGAAATGGCGCTGATTGGCCCCATCGTTAACAATGACGCCTTTTTCTTTGTCGTCATCGTGGCCCTGGCGCTGTTCCTGATCATTGTGCAGCGACTCCATGTGGGTGATCCAAAGTCTCCTGAAGTGAGCCACCTATCGGCTCCCGACCGCCGCAAGCTTTTGGCTGAACAGCACCGCGACCGCTTTTGGAAGTTGACTGCTACCGCCGCCAGCCTGCTGGTGATCGTGCTGATTTCCGCCCAATTCATCTATTCGCGCACCGCTCATGCCATGAATC
>JARLGN010000386.1 GCA_031292775.1 Acidobacteriota bacterium
CCGAGTTCCTCCACCGCCTGGTGCAAGCCCAGTTTGCCGACGGCTATTGGACGGAGCATTCCGGCCCCGTGATCCTCTATGACAAAGTCTATCTTGAGGCGCTGGGGACTTACCTGTCTGTCTCCCACGATGAATACGTACGGGCCGCTTTGCGCAAGGCCGCAATTTTTCACTCCTATTTCACCTACCCCGACGGCACCGACGTGGAAACCGTAGACGAGCGCAATCCCTATTTTGGGAAGATTCGTGTGCCCAACGTGGGGTTCACTTACAGCCCCGAGGGCCGCGGCTACCTGATGCGCCAGATCGGCCACCTGCAGGGACCGATTCCCGCGGACGACGCGGCCTGCCTGCTGCTTTGGGGCGAAGAGGGCGACGCGGTTGACGTCCCCACCGGGGATTTTGATTACACGCTGCCAAGCGGCGGAGCCAGGGTCCTGCGGCGCGGGCCGTGGTTTGTGGCCATCTCGGCATTCGCTGCCCCACTAATCCAGAAGCGCTGGATTCAGGACCGGCAGAACTTTGTCAGCATATTTCACGATGGCCCGGGGTTAATCGTCGGCGGGGGAAACACCAAGATGCAGCCCCATTGGAGCAACTTCACCTGGGGAGACACCAGCCTGCTGTCCTTGAAGCCGGGTGACGAAGATCCCAACTTCATTCCTCCCTCGGGACTGCTGCACGTTCCCACCGCGGCCAAGCTGCTTGGCGACGGCCAGATGGGCGTGGCAATGATGTACTATCAGCGCTGGGGTCAGGTCGCTTTGAAGATCATAGATGACCAGCGCCTGGAATATACAATTTCCGGCGATCCGTCCCTGGCCGCGCATTTCACCATCCTGCCCCACCTCGGCGCGAGCGTTGCAACCGCCGCCGGTGATAAGACCACCCTCTCAGCCACGCCGTTTGACTGGCATCCCGGCGCCTGGCTCGAACACGCGGGAGCACGGTTTCTATTTCCGGCGGACGCTGAAGCCCGATGGCCGCTGATGGCCCACGATCCCTATACCAAAGATGGCCACGCTGAACTGGAGGAGGGGCGCATCGTCATCGAATTCGCCACTAACGGCGAGCACAAGATTGTGATCGAGGTACCTCCGCATTCTTGACAGCACGCAGCCGCTGTAGGAAAGTGTTTGTGTCGGAGAGATTCGAACATTCCGGCATGATGGAAGAAAAAAGGGGGCCAAGAGCATGCAAGTGGAAGGGAATATTCCCGGGGTAGGTTGCGCGCAGGTAGAGATAACAGGACGGCACATCAGCTCGGTCGCGATTAAAGACAAGTTCAGCGATGATCTGCCCTTTATCAGCCCGGGATTTGTTGACATCCAGGTGAATGGATTTGCCGGAATTGATTTTTCCGGTCCCGACCTTGACGCGGAAAAAGCCATCAGCGTCCTGCCTAAAATCTGGAGTACGGGCTGCACATCCTTCTGCCCCACACTCATTACCAATTCCGTTTCGGAGCTGGTGAGGCTCTTCGCCATCCTTGAGCAAGCAGCGCGCACGAACAGTGATTTTGCTTATACGGTTCCCTGCTACCACCTGGAAGGTCCTTACATCTCCCCTTTGGGGTCGCATGGCGCGCACGAACCCAAGTTTATGCACGCCCCCACTTGGGATGAATTCATGGAACTGCAACGCGCCGCCGGTGGGCGAATTGGCATTGTGACCCTGGCGCCGGAATGGCCAGGAACGGAGGAATTCGTCCGCAAGGCAGTCAACTCAGGAGTTATCGTTTCGATCGGCCACACGGACGGAAGCGCGGCGGACGTCCATCGAGGCGCCGCCGCCGGGGCTACGCTCAATACGCATCTGGGAAACGGCAGTCCAAATATGATGCACCGGCATAATGCCCCGATATGGGCGCAACTTGCCGATGATTCCCTGCGCGCCAGCATTATTTGTGATGGCTTCCACCTGCCCCCTGACATCGTCAAAGTGATTGTCGCCGTGAAGGGAATCGATAAAGTCATCCTGATTACCGACGCGGTTCATGTGGCCCTGCTGCCACCGGGAAAATACAAAATGGTGGGAACGGACATTGATTTCCTGCCTTCCGGCCAGGTGCTCCGAGCGGATCATGTCTCCATGGCAGGCTCGGCGCTCACCGCGAATCGTGGAATTTCAGTCTTCATGAAGTTCTCCCACTGCTCGCTGGCCGAGGCCATTCAGGCAGCGACAGCCAACCCAGCCAATTTGCTAGGACGGCCCACGGTGTGTTCGCAAATAGCCGTAGGCCAACCAGCAAACCTGGTACTCTTTCGGCAGGCGCCCGAAACTCTCAAGGTCGAAACCGTCATCTCACAAGGCCGGCAGGTTTACTCAGCATAGCCCGGCGAGGAATCAATATTTGAAGGACCGTATTGCCCGATCCACTGCAACATGGCAATACGGTCCGTCTATCTCCATCTATCCATCTCCATCCCTACCCATCTCCATCCCCTTCCAAAAACGGACATTTCGTGTATACTTCAGCTACGGGGTGGGTAGCAGTAGACAGAGAGAATCTGTGATGGGCACTAGACAGCAGAAATAGCATGACGAGGTTTGAGGCCGCGGTCAGCGAATTGGCTTGTGGCTTCAATCTTCCATGGTTCCCTCCCCGACGGGCAAGCGCCGACAAAAGACAATTTGGCCCCAAGGCTCGGGAGGGATTTAGTTATGCGATCTTCCTACCGCCCAGTGGCAGTTATTCTGGCGACTCTCGTTCTTGCCGTTTCGCCATCACCATTCAAGACTTGGGGTGTGCCGCCCGCATCCCCTTCAAACCCATCCGGCACCGACAAATCGATCCCTGCGCCCTCAGTGTCTACACTGTCCATTCCCGGCCCCTTAAACCCCTTTCTGCGCCTGGCAGCCGTCAGCCGTTTGGTGACTCCCGAAGAAGTGCTGCCCCTACTTTCCCACCAAGTCGTCATTGACGGATATAGTGGCCACTCCTCCGCACCCACCGAATACTTGAAGCTGGTCAGACAGTATGTGGAGCAGGCACGGGAATTGCAGACCTTGGCGGGGCCCGACGGAAGCATTCGCGTTTCCAATTGTGATGACGCTCGACATCTCTTGAGCATCATTGGGTACAGGCTCCGCCAACCCTGCGGACCCAACACGACGCTGGAAGCTGACGATTCCAAGCGAGCCTTTACCGCCGTAGACTCCGGATTTCCTATCGCCCAGTTGGAAAGAGCCCTCGATAGCGGCAAGCCGTTTGTCTATCCCTACAGCGGCACGCAACTGCCCGTCATGTTCAACCCAGGTATCTGGATGGAAAACGACCGGAACAAAAATCACCGGGATTTGCTTGACGCCCTTCTGGGGGACCCTCAGTTGGCACGGCTTTACTGGGCGCTGGCTCAGATTGACGACGAAACACGATCATCGCTGCGCGTGTCTCCGGGCATTGAGAAGCTCCTTCCCCTGGCGCCCTTGTTGGATTTCTATGGTGAACAAATTCGAATCCGGTCGGGGCGTGTGCAGGTCCCGGGCGGGCCACAGGCGGAATCTGCCTGGGAACATTTGACCGGGGTCAGCCCGCGCGCACCGGGGGATTTTGTCTACGCCCTCCTCACCCAGGACGCGGGGTGGCTGGCCCCTTATTATGACGCCGTGGCGCGAGTAAGCGGTCCCCAGCAGGAGTACTTCACCGAGCCTCACCGCCTGGTCAAGTTTTATCAAGCACTGAGGGGCCGCGATACCTCCACCGGCCCGGCGAAAGCGGTTTTCCGTCCTGATCCTGGATTGCTTCTATTGATCACCAGGATGCCCCTGGACCCGGACGGCCAACCGCACGTGCCGGGAAATCTGGAGGTATGGGCGGATGTCATTCACGGTACCAATGATTCCAAACTTGCCCGTGAATGGGCGAAGCGAACCACCCATCTGACGACGCCGGAGCAGTTGATCGAAGCGCTGTTTGGTCTTTCCCGGGCATACTCACCGAAGGCTCCGCTGCAGGCTTATTTGGCGCTCTGCGAAATTGACCGCGCACGCGGCAGCGGCAAGTCTTTGAGCCCCCAGACCGCCCACCTGATGGCGGAAAAGTTCCCCCAATACAACGCTCAGTACCTGACTTTTGCCGAATTTCATAGCCTCGACGATGCGTCCATAACCTCATTTATCAGTATTATGGAGGCTATCGACCATATTCCGGATTCCAATGTCCGCACCGAGGCGACAGGCATTTTTCAAGCCCAGAGCGCCTTGTGGCAAATCCTCGCCCGGCAGCGGCAAATTCCCGCGAACGATTTGAATGGTTCATGGCAGAGGGTTCTCC
>JARLGN010000387.1 GCA_031292775.1 Acidobacteriota bacterium
ACCCACGTGGCCAAAGAAGCGGCGGCGGTTTTGCTCCACCCGCTCGCGCTGGTCAGAAGCGGTAAATCCCAGGTTCAGCCCCGTGCACGGAGGTTTGCTAACACCTCCCCGCCGTGTGCTGAACGCGTGCACCAGCCAGGGGAATTTGCTCAAGCGGGCGGCTTCAATCCAGCCGAGACCGCCCCGTGAAACCGTCTTGAATATTTGCGTGGCCAATCTTCGAATATAACATAACCCCCGCACCGAACTTTCCCTGCCCGTCTGCGTTGCAATTCGCAAAAAGATTTGATAATGTCGTGAAGAGAAGAACGGGGCTTGAAAATTACAAGCTGATATTTGATACTGCTGGAATTCCTGCTCATACGAACTTATCTGTTTAAGCGCGCCAACTGACGATGATTTGCGGAACCGGGGTGGATATCGCAGAAACCGCCCGAATCGAGAAGAGTCTCGACCGGCACGGGGAGCGATTTACCAAGAAAGTCTTCACTCCGGCAGAGATCGCCTATTGCGACAAATTCAAGAACCGCGGTGAGCGCTATGCAGCGCGCTTCGCGGCGAAGGAAGCGGCCTTCAAGGCTTTGGGAACCGGCTGGCAGGATGGTATTCGGTGGCTCGACGTTGAAGTGGTCCACCAGCCAAGTGGCAAACCCGAGTTGGTCTTGAGTGGCCGGGCGCTAGAGGTGGCTCGCGAGTTGCGCGTCACACAAATGTCAATTTCGATTTCACATTCTGACCGTTATGTGGTCGCCATGGTGATTTTCGAAAGCGATGTTAAGGCTCAGGGATAACTTCCACAACCTATTTCTCCTCCTCCTGGCAACGGTGGGCGCAGGTGCACCAGTGTGCGCGCAGCAGGACGCCGCACCGAATGCCCTGCCTGTTATTCTCAACCAGAAGCAAGCCACAACAAGGGTCCTGTCGCAAACCACACCGGAATACCCCCCCGTGGCCAAGGCCAATTATATTGAGGGACTCGTCAAGGTGGAGATCACCGTCGATCAGCATGGAAAGGTCAACCGCGTCCATGTGCTGGACGGAGACGCCGTTCTCGCCGTGTCGGCACAGCAAGCCATCAGCCAGTGGATCTACCGCCCCCTGGATACCCCCGCGGGACAGGCAGGGTTCATTTCCACCGTGAGAATGAAATTCAGCCTGCATCATGAGAGAATTGAATTGACCCCGCAGCGGGCGGAGCAAGACTTTCTGCGCCAGGTCAAGCCACCGCAACTCGTGCGCCCACCGGAGGACATACACTCGGGAGACGTAGTCCATATGCACGCGCTGGTGAATGACCAGGGCCAGGTGGTCGACTTGAACGTTTCACCTGCGGACGGGCCGCAGTTCGAAGCGGCACGCGATATCTTGCGGGGTTGGGCCTTCCGCCCCGCGCATTGGGGCAATCTCCCCGTTGCTTCCTATGTTGAGATCGACGTACCCCTTGGCACGAGGTCGGTCGCTCGGGTTACCCCGGGTTCCGACGCCCGCTGAATTCTGCAATCGGATTATCCTTCCATCCAGAAGCCTGTTCCCCCCACAGACGTTCTCAGGTTAAACTGATTGATGCGCCGCAAGATTGGCGCCCGACACTAAAGGACCAGGGAACTCCATGATGATTCCGCACCGCACGACGAAACAGATCGCGACCACAATCAGCCTGTTGGCAGCACTGCTCCTGCTCATCAGCCCAGGCTACGGCAAGCACAGGAAAGATAAAGAATTGGAGCCCGCCTTTCAGTACCAGGCGGGGACGGAGAATTTGGAGAAAGGCTGCGCGGGAAATCTGGAAGTGCTCAAGGATGGGTTTAACTTTAGATGCGGTTCAGGATCGTTCAGCCTGCCCTTTTCCGCGATTACGTTGATGCAATACCGCCCCGATGTAAGTGCGGATGTGCTGGGCATGAAAATTGCCTGGAAGGTAAAGCCTTCTCTCACCAGGGTGCATGAGAACAAGTATTTTACGGTAGTCTGCAACGAACAGGGGAAGTTACGGGCGATGGTCTTGCGCGTGGAAGAAAAGGATATGCGCCCGTATTTTGCGGAAATTGAATTGCGCTCAGGTAAGAATGTTCAGGAATATCGAAGCTTCGGCGAATTCAACTAATGCATCGCGCCGCAGGGGCGCCTCACCTAACTTTCTGGCCGGGTACGGGCTCACCTTGATAGAACCATCCAGCTCGGGCTCGGACCTTCGCTCCTGGGCGCCGCACTTGTACTTCAATCTTGTGGAATCCGATTTGACTAAAGTTACTAGGTGAATACGCCAGTTCGTATTGGCTATGAATCTCCGTGGCGATCTGGTTTAGCGCCTCCTGAACCGTATCTTTCCCCCACTTTTGGTAAAATCTTCCGCCGGAATAACGCGCGAAGTATTCCAGTGAACTCTTGAAGACCATCTTCTTGGCTTCTTCACCCAGACCGAGCAGAATCGCGATAAGTGGAATCGACGTGTCATACGTGTTGGAAGCAACGGTGGGTGTGGGAGCCGCGCCCGGAGGCAGGGACCGCGCGACACTCTCATTCACCAAGTCCGGAGCGGGATCCTTCTGCGGCCTCGCCATCAAGCCTCTCGTGGGGCTGAAACCCAATCCATAAAGGGTGATGTCGGAGTTCATCGACCGCTTGACGATTTCGCTTCGGCTCGTCTGGCTTCCCAGGTTGAAACCATCGGAAAAGATAATGGCTACTTTTCGATCTTCTTTGGGCCGGTGGTCAAGTATCGAGAGGGCCATCGCCAGCGCGTCGTCCAAATGCATCCCGCTGCCACGCCCATGGAGTCCGCGAAGCACCGTGTCGAGCTTGTCGCCGTCGGTGGTAAAGTCCAAAGGCTTCGACACATGGTCACTATAGGTAAGCACGGCCACTTCCCCCTGCGGCCCCATGACCATTTCGGAAAACATCGACGCAAGCCCATGGACAGAGTCCAGGAAGGGCGCGGTGTTATCGTTGGTCTCAACCACGATCACTAACGACAGCCGACGCATTTCGGTATCAAAAGCCGATATGCTCTGCAGTTCACCATTGTCGTAAATCTTGAACTCGTCTTTTTCGAGGTCATAAACAAAATTGCCACCCGAATCGAATACCGTCACGGGAGTCGTCACATTCCGAACGGTGCTGGTTATTTTATACGGGGGAGGCTCCTGCGTCTGATCGGTGGAATCCTTGGGGGTTCCCTTCGGGGCTTCCGGCGGAGAGGGACTCTTGGGCGTGCCGCTTTCCTGCGCCCACGAGGCCGGCATCGCGAAGCCCGCCAGGATCACGAGTAGCACGAAGGACGCTGCTCGACAAGTGAATAAGCGCAGCCATTTCCAATTCATTAACGACCTCCCCAAGCTTCCTTGCATGTTGGATGACCGCTACTCAATTCCGGTTGCAGCCCGACTTTCCCTGGTAATTCGCGGCAATTGAACCTGGCCACGTCATTGTTTCACTCGACCTCGTTGCCGCACCGCCTCATAGAGCACCACTCCAGCGGCCACGGACACGTTTAGAGAGCTCACCGGGCCCAGCAGCGGGATGTGCGCCCGTTCATCACATGCCTCGCGCACCAGCCGATGCAGGCCATGCCCTTCGCCGCCCATCACCAGCACGCAACCTTGCGAGTAATCCAACTCGGTATAAGACTTCGGGGCATCCGATTCAAATCCGTACACCCAAAGGTTCTGGCTTTTCAAGTCTGCTAACGTCCGAACCAGATTCGTGACGCGCGCCACCTTCACGTGTTCCATCGCGCCTGCTGCCGCCCGTGCCACTGCCGGCGAGAGCCCTGCCGCGCGACGCTCCGGGATGATAATTCCGCGTGCGCCCGTAGCCACTACCGTGCGGATGACCGCTCCCAGATTGGCCGGGTCTTCCACTCCATCAAGCGCCACCAGCAGGGGATGCTCGGCCTGCGCGACCAAGTCAGCAACATCATCATAGGCCTTCGGCGTGCACACTGCCACCACGTTTTGGTGCTGAGGTGTGCCGGCTGCGCGCTCCACGGCAATGCGGGGGGAGAAGCGCAGCGAGATGCCCGCGGCCCGGCATCCATCAATGATCTCCTGCAGGCGGGGATTGTGGTAACCCTGCGTGATCATTACGAAATCCACTGCCCGGCTGCTGATCGCCTCCCGCACCGAGTTGATGCCGTACACTACATCCAGATGATCGCCACTTTCCTGCTGCATCAATGCGTTTTCTCCCCTGACAATGTATTACTACGTCCTATTACTTAACGATAGCCCCTTTGGTGCTGTTACACCTTTACAGGGGATTGGAGACCTTTAGTCCCCATTCTTAGGGCGGACATCCCAATACCGACATTTTGCCCTCTTTTGCCTTTACAATCATTCACTACAGTTTCGCCGCCTCGGCAAATTCCTTTAGCCGCTCGGCCACGCTTTTGAGATGCTGAACTAGCGGTAATTTTGACCCTTCTTCGTAAACGGGAATCAGCTTTTCCAATTCCGGACCCGAGCTTGCTCCGGTAATCGCCATGCGTACGGGGTGGAACAGGTCCTTTCCCTTCTTACCGGTCTCTTTTTGCACTGCCTTGGTAATCTCGCGGAAGCGCGGATAGGTAAGGGGATTTTCTGCCATGGCCTGCGGAATGAACGCCTTGAGTACCTCGATGGCGGCAGGATCGGCCAGCAGCTCATGGAACTCCGGTGTGCCCAGTGCCTGCTGCGCGTCGTATTCGAACACGATGCGTGTGGCCCCGGGTAGTTCCGACAGTAAACTTATATTCTTCAGCACGGCGCCGAGCACAAGTTCGATCCACGTCAGAACTTCCGGCCCGGGTTCCGTGCCAATCCGCCCAGCGCCTTGCAGCACGGGCAGGGCGAGTTCCGCGAGTCGCCGCGGTGGGCACTCTTTCATATAGTGCCGGTTCAGCCAGTTGAGCTTGTCGTTGTCGAACACGGCTGGACTCTTGGTGATGTGGTCGAGGGAGAACTGCTTCGTCAGCTCTTCCGGGCTCAGGATTTCCGTTTTCCCATCGGCGGGCGACCACCCCAGCAGGGCCAGGTAATTGCGCAGCGCCTCGGGAAGGATTCCCATCTCGCGGAAGCTTTCCATGGAAGTGGCCCCGTGCCGCTTGGACAGGCGCGTGCGGTCAGGCCCTAAAATGCTCGACAGGTGGGCGAATTCCGGCGGCTCCCAGCCCAGCGCACGATACAGGGCAAGCTGGCGCGGTGTATTCGAAATGTGATCGTCGCCGCGAATCACGTGGGTAATTTCCATCAAGTGGTCGTCAATCACCACGGCGTAGTTGTAGGCGGGTAAACCCTCGGAGCGCACCAGGATGGGATCGCCGATGACCTCGCTGGAAATAGTCGTAGGCCCGTGCACGCGGTCGTTCCAAAAGAAGCTGCTTTCAAGGATCTTCAGGCGCACCGCGGCGGGCTCACCGGCAGATTTGCGGCGCGAGACTTCTTCCGCAGAAAGCTTCTGGCAGCGTCCGGAATAGCGCGGCTGGCGGCCGGCCTTCAACTCCTCCTGGCGTTCAGCCTCCAGTTGCTCCGACGTGCAGAAACAGTAGTAGGCTTGGCCCTCCGCAAGCAGTTTCTCCGCGTATTCGGAATAAATCGCCGCCCGCTCCGACTGGCGATAGGGGCCAAACGGTCCGCCCTGGTCAGGACCTTCGTCCCAGTCGAGCCCGAACCAGCGCAGGTCTTCCATGAGTTGGCGCTCGTATTCGGGCTTGGAACGCTCGGCGTCGGTGTCTTCAATGCGCAGGACAAACGTCCCGCCAAGATTTCGCGCGAACAGCCAGTTGAAAAGGGCAGTGCGGGCATTTCCCACATGAACGTAACCCGTGGGGCTGGGGGCAAAACGAACTCGAACCTTGGACATGAATTTCCGGCCTTTCAAGAATCTTTAATGATAACACGCCAGCGCGGGGTTCGGGACACGGGACACGGGATTCGGAACACGGGTTTAGGGATTCGGGGTTCGGGATTCGGGGTTAGCCCGGATTTCTCACCCTGGTTCCATAAGGGCGGTGTTTCCGCCCCGCCGTAATGCGGCTTTTCTCATTCTTTACGCATATCGCCCCCGCGAACAGCGTTTTCGCCCTTGGAGCACGCTGAGAAATCATGGTTAACTTACTTTTTTTCAACAACTAATCCAGAAAACAGGGTAAGCCGTTTGTTTTCATACACTCATTGGGAGCACTTTTTTTGCCCCTTTGTTTTCAACAACTCATTGGGAGCAACCTTCATTTTTAACATCTTTTTTTTCGTCGTCCCTTTGTTTCCAACAACTTATTGGGAGCACTTTTTTTTGGCTCTTTGTTATCAATCTGTTATAGGGGGCGATTTTCATTTTTGATCTCTTGCGGTGTGTGGATCCCTCCGTCTGGTCCCGTGGACAATTTGGCATTTTCCCAATCCTGCCACGACCCTGCCTTGTCATCATTGGTTCGGCGCCCGAAGCTGCCCGCCTTTCCGCCATCAGACCTTGCCTGCCTCCCGTGACGGATAACCCGTCACTGGCCTCGATGGTTGGGCCGCGCCTCTGCCACCCCTGGTGCGCAATTCCACCCGGGCACAGCTCTTCGTTCCAAACCCCAGCACGGTGGCATCCATAGCCTAGTACGATTTCTTTGCATTTCCTGCCGGTAGGAATAATCGTGACGAATTCTGCTCGCCGGGCGCGCATTTCTCACCCGACGCCGGGAAGGGCGGGAGCTTTACAGTCTGCGGAAAAGAGTGTAGCGGCGGGTTTACCCCGCCATTTCCGTGTTGCGCCGATTGAGGTTATGGCGACGTAAAGTCGCCGCTACGTTGCGAATCCAGCATTTTTCCGCAACCGGTTCAGCCCCGCCCTTCCGGCGGCGTCCAAAGTGGAGAGAAGTTCGGGTTAGGGATTCGGCTGATTTTGGATTTTGGATTTGTGATTCCTGTGTAGCGGCGTTCGGAATCTCGAATTTTGAATCTTGAATGTGCGATCCGGGACGCAGTGTTCGGCCCCCGCCAGTTGGCTTGCCGCGCCATCGTAGCGCTGACCTTGAGGTCAGCACATGTTTTGTAGGGCCGAACAGCGTTCGGCCTTTGAGTGCCGACCTGAAGGTCGGCACCACATTTGCCTGGGCACGCCGCCCCCCACGAGAAATCCTCGATCCCGCGCCGCAGCCGCAGTACACGCGACCCGACAGGTGGCGGGATAAACCCGCCGTTACATCAACCTGACCCCGGCAAAGAAACTCCCCTCCTGCTTTAGGGAGGGGTGGCGCCATAGGCGCGGGGTGGTCACATTATTGTAGGGGTCAAGCGGCGTTCGGTTACCCGGGCAGAAGGCGCAACTCTCACCCACTTAGAAAGCAATCCGACCGCAACCGGAGCAGCGCCAGACGGCAACAAATATCATCTGCCCGTCACAATCGCGAGTATGTCTGAACTGGGGCGCCATGGGGTTCCCGCAGCAGACCAAACTCCCATCGGGATTAGGGTGGATTGCTGGCGCCGAAAGAATTGGCTTGGTTCCACTATGACCTGTTTCTGTTGGCTTCTGCTTTGTTCCCCACATATTTAACTCACTGCTGGACCTCAGTGGGCACAGGGTTTGTTTCGGTCTCCGGAGCGGGTGCTTTCGCCGCAGCGCCGACTTCGGGCCTCGTCAAGAGGAACAGGGAACGCCCGCCAATTTCCTCATCGAATTCCCCACCCGTTCCCTCGAATGCGAGCCTGATCCCTTCCACGGAGTGTTCGGGAGGCACTTTGCCCATGGCACAGTTCACTTGCAGCGTCGCGTTTCTCGATAACCCCCGCACCGGCAGGAGGCGGATACGGAAAACAGCCAGACCTCCTGCCGGCATGGAGCCGGGGACCATTCGCGAGTGCATGGGGCCAAGCTGCGGGGACCCGAACGCCCGGCCTTCGCGCGTGAGGGCACCCGGCGCGATTCCGTAGGATTCAAAGCTAACGAGTTCACTCGCGATCCAGACACCCGTCTCGAGCACCGTCCCATGGGTGGACTTGTGGGTGAAAGTTCCGGCGGCTGTGACCGACTTGCTTCGCGTGGTGAGCGTGCCTGCGCCGCTTATCTCGTAACTGTCATCATTGGCAGACTTCACCACCGCCGGACAGGCGGAAGAGTCACCGGAATCGCATAGAAACCCCGCAGCCACCAGGAACGTGTAATTAACAGAGCTGCTTTGGGCCCTGGCAGGACCGGCGCCCAGAAACATGGCCAAGGTCGGCGCAGCGACCCACGTGATAACCAAGCTCGAAAGTACTCTGTGCTTTGACACGGTCTCCTCCCCTCGGGCTTGATCCGACTTTTCAATAAGTCGAATCGCACACACGTCCCCTTTCGTGACGTATGCGTCGCTCGTGTCGTTCCTTTGGCCCTGGCCGGGCAGTTACCTGTCGGGCGCTGGCCTACATTCGCCCGCCGGCACAATCCCAATCTCAGTTCTGCCCATTGAGCTTCAGCGGAGCTTCCATACGACGGTGTTTTCCGGGACAGTGGCGTTGCCGTACGAACCCGTGGCAACTCCGTCGTTGTTCACTTTTGTGGCCCAGCTCCAACCTCCCGGGACGCTTAGAAGGAGTCGAGCGGAATTGAGGTCCTTGGTGCTCCAACGCGTGGCAAAGTAGTTCCAGTCCGCGTCGTAGCTTGCGCCGACGATGTCACCGGCGTCGTTGATGCCCTCTCCATCGCCTGCCCCTTGCAGGACACCAGCCAGGGTGGGAAGCACGGTCACGCTGTAAGCCTTCCCCGCATGCTCAAGCGGTTTCCACAATGCCGGGAAATAAGCGCCCCAGTCTTGCGCGGCGACATCGCCCACGATCTCACCCTTATTGTTAATGTCAAGGGGCTCAGCGCTGGGATAATCCGCGGGAATAGGAAGCTGCATGATCTTCCACCGGTCTCCCCCCGGGAGAGGATTCCACAAAACGGCAATTTGGACGCCATCAGCCGTTGTCGCCGTGCCAATGATCTGGCCGGAATCATTCGCGAACATCGCGATCCAGCCAGTGGCGCTCGCGAAATCCCCCATGTCGAGAGCATGGATCTTCCAGGTTGTAATCGGCCCACCCGACGTCCACACGACCTGCGGCGTCCATACAACAGGAAGGCTGTCTGGCCCCATGAATGTGCTGCTGCTCCAGCCTGCGATGAGGGACCCAGCTTTGTTGGTACCATAAGCTAAGCTGAAGCTGTAGCCGCTGTAACGAGGGCCGAGATCCGCCAGCGTCCCAATATCGACCATGCCGGACTTCGCTGTGTAGGCGAAAGCGTGCACAATCTCGTTTCCCGCAATCGCGCTGTGGCCCACAATCATTCCGGTGTCGGCGACCGCCATGCACATCACTTCAGAGTCAGTCCTGTCGCCACCCAAAGTGCCGAGGTCGAACCACTTCCCGGCCTGTGGACCCAATACGGAAACCCCAATCGGACGGGTGTATCCGCTGGGAATGTCTCCGAACCCAACCACAACGCCAGAATTGTTGATGTCCCTCGGCTCGGCCCACGTTCCACCCTTGTAATGGCCAAGGTCATAGAATTTGACATGTTGAGCCCAGGTTCCTTGCGCACTGACGATCAGCAAGACCACCCCAAACACCATGCTGAATAATTTACGCATAAACTCACCTCCAACCAACCTTATCTAGAGTTGAACTGCACTGCGCCTCCGCATGAGATGTAAGTGTCGCCGGAGCACTTGTTGCCACCGCCATAGGTGACTGCCGCGATCCTGCTGTTGTTCACGCTGAAAGACCAACCCCAATCCCCGGGCGACGTAAGGACTTCGAAGAAGTTTGGATTCTTAGTGGTCCACCGCACAGGCCTGTCGATCGAATAGTCATCATTCCAACACTCGCCGGTCATGTCGCCCAGCTCGTTGATGCCTTCCGCGTAGCAGGTCGTGACACCCGTTGGCATCGCCAGTACAATTGGAGCACTGTACGTCTTCCTGAGAGGACCGAGTGGTTTCCAATATGCGGGAATCCAGACGCTAAAGTCCGCTAGTTCTAAATCGCCCGAGATTTCCCCGCGGTCATTAATCTTGAAGGGTTCCGAAACAGGGTAGCCTGAGACAGATGGAAGCCTGGTAAGCTTCCACTTGCCATTCTTAAGAGGGGTCCAGAGCACGCCAACTTGCATGTCCTGACTGTTGATACCCTCCCCAACGATCTGGCCAGAATCATTCACTCCCCACGCAAACCACCAGGTCATTTCATCAAAACCGTCTGTGTCGAGCTTTTGCATCGTCCATCTGGTAACAGCTTGCCCGTTCCTCCACACAACGGATGGGGTCCACACAACCGGAAGGGTCGGAGCACAGGTTATGCAGCTTTCCTCGACCCCACTCCAGCCCACGATCAGCGTTCCCTGCTTGTTCACTCCATCCGCATAGCTGGAGTTGTAGGTCGGGTAACCAATATCGGCGAGGGTGCCAAGATCAACCATGCCGGACTTCTCTGTCCAAACGAAAGCATGCGCGCGGTCGTTGTCTCGAGAGGCAGAGTGCCCAACGATCATGCCTGTGTCAGAGACCGAAATGACGCCCTCTTCCCAACCGCTGGCTGCTCCACCCAGCGTGCCGAGGTCGAACCACTTCCCTGCACGGGGGCCAAAAAGGGAAACCGCCAGGGAATGGGTGGAACCGTCCGGCAGGTCGCCCTGGCCTACCGCAAGTCCGAAATTGTTAATGTCCCCGATGACGGCCCACGTTCCATTCGGGTAAGTCCCCAGTTCCCAAACCTCGTTCTGTTGGGCCCAGACCCCTTGGCCGCTGACGATCAGCAGCAGGACCGCCGAAAACACAATGCTGAATGACTTACGCATATGCTCTCCTCCAACCACTAAGAGGTTTAATACGGCTTTCCGCGGGTCGGGCGAGGCACCGCGCAGTGTCGCCTTGACCCGCCGCCAGAGTCCGGCCAGAGGACCCAACCTCACCCAACCCGTGTCGCCATGTGTGCGGGCAAAGTGTTCCAGGCGCATCTCGACGTCAATGCCCTGCGGGTAACAGCGAGGTGAAATGTTTGTAGCTGGCTAACTCCCTGAGAAGAGGCGGGTTGACCTGCAATGTACTTTGAGTAATTTCCCTTTCAAGGAAACATGTGTAGTGATACTCTTGCCGCCAACCGGGGGAAACGACCCCAATGGAAGACAGTAACTCCCGACCACGCCTGTTGCGTTTCAGCGTTTTCGAAGCTGACCTTCGCACCGGAGAACTGCGCAAACAGGGGCTGAAGGTCAAGCTGCACGGTCAGCCCTTTCAAGTCCTCACCATGCTGCTGGAATCTCCGGGCGAACTGGTGACCCGCGAAGAGATCCGCGAGAAACTCTGGCCGGGCGACACCTTCATTGATTTCGAACACAGCGTTAACAGCTCGATCAAAAGGCTGCGCGAAGCCTTGGGGGACGATCCGGCTGCGCCACGCTTCATCGAAACCCTGCCGCGCCACGGGTATCGCTTTATCGCCCCGGTGGAGGGAGGGACAAGGCGGGACTTGCCCCTGCCGACAACCGGCCCAGGGACGATTCGTGAATCGCCCCTACGAAAACTTTGGGTTGTCGCGGTGGCAGGCGGCCTCGTGATAGCCGTGGTGGCCGTGCTTTTCGCCTTCAATGTCGCCGGCCTGCGAGACCGTGTCTTACGGGCAGAAAGGGCGGCTCACGAACCGCCCCTGCAAATCCAATCTATTGCCGTCCTGCCGTTCGAGAACCTCTCCCACGATCCCGCGCAGGATTACTTTGCCGATGGCATGACCGAGGAGTTGATCACCAACCTCGGCAAGATTGGCGCCCTGCGGGTCATCTCACGAACCTCCGTGATGCAGTACAAGGGGACCAGGAAGCCGCTACCCCAGATTGCCCACGAATTGAACGTGGACGCCATCGTGGAAGGCACCGTGCAGCGTTCACAAAACCGCATGCGCATCACGGCCAACTTGCTGCACGCCCCGAGCGACCGGCACCTTTGGGCCGAAAGGTACGAGCGCGACCTGCGCGACGTACTCGCCTTGCAGGGTGAAGTGGCACGGGCCATCGCGAGCGAGATCGAGATCAAGGTGAAGCCCAACGAGCAACTCCGCATCGGGGGCAGCCGCCCGGTAAGCCCCGAGGCGTATGAAGCCTACTTGAAGGGGAACACGATTCTGGATAACTGGACCGAGGAAAGCTGTCAGTCGGCCATCAAATACTTTGAGCGAGCGATTGAGCGCGACCCTGGTTTCGCGCCCGCCTTCGCCGGGTTGGCCGATGCTTACATCTTCCTGGGTCGTTTCCACTACCGCCCAGCGAATGAGACGTTCCTGGAGGCGAAGCAGGCGGCGCTTAAGGCTCTTGCCCTGGATGCCAACTCGGCGGAGGCGAATACCTCCCTTTGCAGCATCGCAACCTTCTACGACTGGGACTGGCGGGCCGCGCAAACGGCGTGCTCGCGAGCGATCGAGATCAACCCCAGTTACGGCCCTGCTCACCACATCTATTCACACTATTTCATTTCAATAGGTCGTTTTCCTGAGTCCCTGCAAGAGAGTCAGCGTTACCTTGAACTTGACCCGCTCAGCCCTGCGGCAAAAACGCACCTTGGAATGCATTACAAAATGGCCCGCCAGTACGACCTCGCCATCGAAGTACTGCGCGGAACTATCGAGTTCGCTCCCAACTTCCCGGATGCCTACGGCGAGTTAGCTTCGAGCTACATTGGAAAGGGAGTGTATCAGGAGGCTGCTATCGCAGCGCAAAAGGCCGTGACGCTCACGGGGGGCAAAGGATACTTGGGATTATTGGGCGAAGCGTATGCCATGGACGGGAGGCGAACCGAGGCCACCAAGGTCCTGGAAGAGATAAGAGGCGTCTCGCGCGGAAGGTCCGTGCCCGCTCTTAACGAATTGCAGGTCCTTATTGCCCTGGGGGAAAGGGATCGGGCGATCGCGCGGTTGCAATGGGCCTTCGAGGAACATGATCAATTAATTCCCTACCTCAAAGTGTGGTGCTTGCTTGATCCGCTGCGTTCCGACCTGCGCTTCCAGGACATTGTGCATCGTATGAACTTCCCGCCTTAAAGTCGCTGTCAGCCATTTGCTCCCCATTTCTTACAAGCGCCGCCGATACGAATCCCTTCCGTACATACGCAGTTACCGCCATCGTAGCGCTGCCCTTGAGGTCTCAGCACATGTTTTGTAGGGCCCGGACGGCGTTCGGCCTTTGAGTGCCCACCTCAAGGTCGGCGCTACATTTGCCTGGCCGCACCGCCAAGACCACGGCACGGTGGAAAGGCCACAAGGCCGTGGAACGGGCCATATTTACAGCAAGTGTAAAAATGGCTTTATCTGTAAATATTCAAGGAATATCAATACGATACGAACACTCATTTTTTCACCAGGTCCACGGAAACTATCTCCCCCTGGTTCTGCTGGTCCTTGGCGGGATGGTAAGTGATGCGCGCGTGCCAGCCTTTCAGATCGACGCACGGGTTCAGGGTGCCCTCGGGAGTGTAATTCGTGGCGTTATAAGGGATCTTGAAATAGCTATCGCTGTATAAGTGCATCTCCCCAATGGAGGAAGCAAAGGTGACCTCAAGAGTGGCGCCTCCGGAACAGGTGATGCCATTGATGGTGCCTTCCGCCACGCGGCTGACGGGCAGAAGTGGGGGCCGCTCAGGAGGCCTGGGCCGCAGCACCATGCCGCCGGGAGGCAAATCCACGCCGGCGGAAGTGGAATCGTCACGGTGCCGCAGCGCCGGCGGGCTTCCCGGCTCCAAGTTCGCGCGGGCGGTGGTCGCCCGAACCCTTCCCGCGGCTTCCTGGTGTTCTTTCATCTGTTCCTGAAAGTCCCGGTCTCTTTGCGCATTGGAGATCACGGCCATTGCCGCAGACTGTTCCCCCGGCGTCTTCGCCATCGAGGCGGCGCGGTCAGCCACTCGGATGGCGTCGTCGACGCGGCCCATGCGTTCGAGCACCAGCGCCGAATTCAGCCGATAGTGGACGTTCCCCGGCTCGAGTTCAACCGCGGTCAGGCACATCAGGTGCGCCTCATTTAGTCTTTCCGGTTTATCCGCGCTGTCCGGGCGCGTGGACAGAAGCCAACCCAGCGCGTCGTAGGCGGGAGCAAAGGCAGGGTTGATCTTGATGGCGGCGCGCAGGCTCGCCTCGGCCTTGGACGCCGAGTCGGCATCCAGCTTGCCCTTCAGCAGGTTGGCGGCGTAGTAGAAGTGCGCCAGGAAACTTTGGGAATTCAGCGCCACAGCCTGGGAATACCACTTATTGGCCTCCTCATGCTGGTTCTGCCCGGCGCACAGGAATCCCATGCTCTCGTGCGCGGAGGCCAGCGCCGGGTCGAGCTTCAACGCCTGCTCCAGCATCTCCCGAGCCTCGGAGTAGTGACGATCGTGCGCCATAAAATCCGCGCGCATCGTCAGGGATTCGGCCTCAGAGATGGCCTGCGGCTGGAAGTTCTTTTCATCAATGGTGGCGGGAACGTCCAGGCGCTCTGCCGTGAAGGCGAAATGGCCAATGTACTGCCCCAGCGCATCCTCCAACACATCGGGCGCGCCAATCGTGCGCCGCGCGGCCTCGTCCGGCGCAACGTTTTTGCCCAGCAGGGCAATGAAGTCGTTAACGCGTTGAGTACGCTCGCGCCAGTCGCGCGTGATCAGATAATGCGTCAGCGCCCACGATTCCGCGTAGAAGATCGAGGTTTTGTTGTTTTCGTGATAGTACGGCGAGGAAGCATCCACCCGGTACAAGGTGGCGAGCGGCAGCGGCTGGTTCTGCTGTAAGACCATGATGTTCGAACTGCTGGGCGCGCCGACAAGGGCCCGCTTGCCTTCAATCCGGGTATTGCCGTAAAACTCGGCCAAGCCCTCCACCATCCACAACGGCAACTGCGCTATCATCCGGCGTGTGAGGTAGTGGACGTACTCGTGGTACACAGGCTCGAAAGGCTCATAGGCCTCCTGATTCATACTGACGTCGAGCCGCAGCCCCACATAGTTCTTTTCCGGACCACCCAGGTAAACACCGGCAATATGCGCGGAGCCTTTCTTCGCCCAATATTCGGGCAGCAGCGCCTTGAGCGTGTTTTCATCTTTGGCGGCGATGATAATCACGGGCGGTTCCTGAGCGGAGTTCTGTAAATTGAAGTACCTGCGGAAAACGGCCCGGATCATTTCAAACTGGTAGGCAACGTGGCGCACCTGCTTCTCATTGGCGTTGGAAGTGACAATGAAATTGGGGCTGCGCAGTTCGATCCAGTTATCCGAACCGGCGCAGACAGGGCACGGGGCGGCCGCGATTAACAACAAAGAGATCAGAAATAAGCGCAAATGATGGGAAAACATGCGGCTGGTATACTCCTCGCGCATGCTTGAGTCAAGCATTATGCCAGGAGTTTAGTGCGTGGAGTCAGGAGTAAGGAGTTAGAAGCCGGGAGTTGAGAATCCCGAATCCCCAGGTCTCCGGCACCTATTGAGGATTGCAGAATATAGTGACAGGCTTCGTAGCGCTGGCATCCTGCCGGCACCGGAAAATGCCGCCAGGATGGCGGCGTTACGTTGTCCAACCAATTACTGGACACTACACTCGCACCTGGCCCCCGGCACCTAGATTCTGCCACCTGGCCGCTACTTCTTCGCTACCTGCAGAGATGGTATCCAGCGGGAAATATGGTTAAGGCTGGGGTAATGTGTGCGATCAACTTGCAGAGGGGTGACGGAAATCTCATGCGCGAGAATTGCGCCGTAATCGGAATCCGGCTCGACGCCCGTGAGTTCAACCGTCTCATCAAGCCAATAGTGCGGACGCCCGCGCGGGTCAATCTGTTCCAGAACCATATTTTGCGAAATCTTCTGGCTCTGGCGGGTCACGCGCACGCCGCGAACGTCACCGCGAGGCACGTTTACGTTTAAGCACACTCCCGGCTCCAGGCCCTCTTCCAAAATTTTCGCGGCCAGTTGTGCGGCAAAAGCTGCGGCGGTGGAAAAGTCCAGATCCTGCCGCGACGCCAGGGATATGGCGAACGACGGCACACCGTGCACCGCCCCTTCATTCGCCCCACCCACGGTTCCGGAATAAACCACGTTCTCACCAATATTTCCGCCCGGATTGATTCCGCTCACCACCAGGTCAGGCCGCTCCGTCAGAATCTGGTAGAGCGCCAGAATCACGCAATCGGTCGGGGTGCCGTTGACAGCGTAATGCCGATCGTCAATGCGGTGGATGCGCAGCGGCGTGTGCAGCGTAATCGCCTGGCTGGTGGCGCTCATCTCCCGGTCCGGAGCGACAACCGTCACTTCACCCAGCGCCGCCAGGCTCTGCTC
>JARLGN010000388.1 GCA_031292775.1 Acidobacteriota bacterium
AGAATGACGCGGGCAACAATGGAGGACGCCCCGCTCGCGGCATGGTCCTGTGCCGCGGCGGGCAAATAGCCTCCCACCATGGCGCCTGCCACCGGCGCGGCTAATGCGGTTCGCAAAAAGGTTCGGCGTGAAGAATTGCGGTCGCGGGTCATGTCTCCCCCCATCCTGGTTCCGTGAGGATCTTCCGGTACATCCTTACCGAAAAGGCCACATGCATGAGTTATTTTCGCTTTCCTTTTACTATGTTTCCTTTCGAATGTCAAAAGGCAAAATCCTGGAGGGACCGTTTGCCGGGCAGGGAGGGGATTGGTGGTTGCCCGCGAAGCGTCTATTCTATGCCGACAGCAAAATGACTGTGGCCTTGCCGTGTCGCGGGACGACGAACTTTAACGTATCGCCGTTGCGCGTGGGTTCAAGCGACCAGCTTTCACCCAAATCGATGGCGGTGGCGCGAAAATTCTTCATCTTGTCCGCGTCGGGCAGGCGGCAATTTACTTCAAGATTCTCATCTGTATTATCGACTTTCCGAAGGTGTCGCCACGCCGAAACCATCGTGACCATGACTGAGCCATCCTTAAGGCGGAAAATATTTCCCGTTGCGTAAGAAGGCAGCTCCAAGGCTTGCGGGTAAAAAATCCACTTCTTGCCGCGCAATCGCTCAATGAACGGATGATACTTTTTCACCAGGTCAGCCGTGCGTGCCGCGTGCCCGGATGGCAGAGTTCCCGCATGAGCGTCGGTGGTGGGCACGTCGGAGTAGAACATGCCGTAATGGAGGCAGTGAAGAAAGAGCAACTCCGGGTCACGCGCGCCCTCGCCCGAGAGAATCATTACGTGGCGGTTCAGGCCCAGATAGCTTTGCGCGGCGATCCACCCGGGGTTTTCTTCCTGGGTCACGTCCTCGCTGGACATGATTCCGTCCACGCCCCAACAACTCGCCAGGGTCACGGGCTTATTCGCCGTTACGCACATGCCCTTGCTATGGAGAAGCTCTGCCACGTGTTGCTGCATCATGCGCTGATACATGAATTCGGGGTAATAGGCCGGCCGGTTGTCCACCATCGTGATGCCATCGTCGTGGGCAAAATCAAACAGGTAGCTGCGGCCATAAACATCCCAGAAAAAGCCCGCGATTGCCGGGTACGCAGCGACCATGGCCTCCGCCTGCTGCATCATGTGTTTGCCGAATGACGTGGCGGTGTCGGAATTCATCAGGTAGCAAGCGCGGCGATCGGGGTAATCCGCGGCGTGCCACGCTCCCAGGGGCTTGCCGGATTCCGCTTTGGCAATGCTGTCGGGAAACGCCTGCTGCGCGTACCAATACTCGGCCTCGGTGGTGTTGTAGTAGATGAACGTTCCCACTCCGAACTGGCGAGCCGTGGTGGCGTGCGCGGCAATCTTCTCGCGCGTCATCGTGGTGCCGGGCCTCGGATGTGATTCGCAAACCCAGCTCTTTACGGAAGGCTCGGGAATCATCAATCCATAGCGGGGGAAGTGGCCATGCAATTCCTCCCAACGATTTCCCCGGTCGCGCAGTCCAGCGTAGGCCGCATTGACTTCGGCCCCGGTGAGGGAATCCTTCATCCACTCGTTGCCCGAAGCGTACACGCCGTCCCATGCATCGAAATTGGGCTGCGGGTCGAAATATTCCTGGTACTGCGAATAAACCCATCCCAAGGCCGGGCGCCATTCGGCCGGGTGAACGGAAATCAGCAGCCCGGTTTCCATGTCGCGTTTATCGCGAATCCCCAGGTACTCATGGCTTACCTGAAAATAGGGCCGTTCGCGCTGCGGGTACTGGCGCGAATTAAAATGGAAATCCGCTTCCGCACTGGTGTTATTGAGAAAGCGAATGCGCACGGCGGGAATTTCCACGGGAGCGGTGAAGCAAATTGCCCGCCTGGTTTTGCGGGAATAGAACACGGTCATGGGAATGTTGGTGCGCCATTCCGGTTCGCCCACGGCTCCCGCGGTGGATTGGCCGTATTCAATGGCGAAGGGCAGATAGGGTTTTACCGTGAAGGGTGCTTCCGCAATCGGCGCCCAACCCGCGTAATCGCGCAGCGGCAGCGGGGCAGCCTGGATGACGCGCACCGTGCGGTCAGGACCCATGTCCTTCTTGATTCGCACGTCCCAGCGCAAATGGTCTGCGGTAACACGGAAAGTTTGCCAAACCGTGAACTCCGCCGTGGGATATTTCTTGTGGAAGGTAAATGAAACGCTCGCCGAGGTGGTTTTGATTTCCGGGGCCTCGATGGCGCAGTCGATCTCCAGATCGGAAAAGCGCTTGTTCCGAAGCTCATCGATCAGGATCAACCCGCCGATCCGCGGCGCCACTTCATAAGGTGCGCCCAGTGCCGCGGGCCACTTGGGATCTTCGGTGTTTTGGTGGCAATAGTCCTCGCCGCTGACTTTGTCGATCAGGCGCTGGATCGTTCCCGTTCGCCTGCTGACGGCGACTTCCATCGATGCGTTGCTGCCAATCCAGAGGTCGCCTTCACTTTTCCATGTCGGCTTGGACGATGCGGCGTCATCACCGGACGCGCCCGCCCCATGCGTTGCGAGCGGCGATGCTCCCAGCCCAGGACCGTAGCTCAACGCGGTGGCGGCTCCGGCCTTCAGCATAAAGTCCCGTCGCGTAATTCTGTTCATGGTCTTTTCCTCTCAACAGGATTTCATCCCCAAGGATACTTCGCCACGCAATCCCCGGTGGGGCGAGAGTCTACCCCGTACCCGGGACATTACTCAACAGCGATAATTTGGGAGCACTGGGACGGATGCAAGGCTGTCCAAATTAGCGGACTCTTCGAGAATTAACGATTCTTCTTCCCTTGCCCCCTTGGGGGAGAGGGGGGACCGCAGGGGCCCCACGTTCTGCTGGTTGTGGGGATGAGGGGGGTTCGTACGGGAACGGAAACCATGGCCCAAAGCCGCCAGAGCAAGTCAAAAGGCAAAGCGCAAAAGTCAAAAGGCAAACGTGGAAAGCCTTACCCTCGGCATTGTCTCAGTAGAGTGCAGAGTTTTTGACCCCCTCACCCGTCTCGCCCCGGCTGGTGAAAACGCCGGTTGCGAGCCACCCTCTCCCCCAAAGGGGCGAGGGAAGCAAATTCAAAACCAACCTCCGTGCGCGCCTCTTCAAGAACGCGCCCCCTTGCTTGTCGTCCCCCAAGCGTGCTAGCTTTCGGCCCGAGGCCAACATGAAGAACATCTATCTTGCGCTTGCTGTTTGTTTTTGCTTTGTCGTGGAGCCAGGTCTGCGAGCCGCTGATTTGCGCACCGTTTGCGGTGGTGATGCCAAGTCGGAAACCAAAGTTATCTCCTCTGGCAATCAGGCCTACACCATTCAGATGGGCGGCCGCATTGACGGCGAAATGACCCGGGATCCCCTGGGTTATTGGGGCTACGACCAGTTCTGGGAGCCCAATTTCTACGTTCGCATGGAAAACGTCGGCGACGTGCCGGTGGTTAACCCCTGGCTTCGGCGCGTTGACCGGGTTGACACGCGCAGCCTGCAATCCATCGTGGCCTCGGTGGTGCGCCCCTCGATGAGCGATGAAGAGAAGGCCCACCGCCTTTGGGAGTTCGAGATTCGGAACCGCTTCCACGCCACCACCGAGGACGACGAAGTGAATGACGTGGTGAAGCGGTTTAATTGTTATGGTTATACCCTTTGCTATAATGAGAGTATCAATCTTAGCAGTTTGTGGCGTGCCGCCGGCCTGAAGGTGCGGCAGGGATATCCCAACGGCCACAGCACCGCCGAGGTTTTCTACAACGGCGGATGGCACTTTTATGATTCGGATGAGGATGCCATCTGCCTGATGCCCGACAACAAGACCGTGGCCTCGGAAGAACAGATCGTGGCTGACCACTGGGTGATGAAGCGCACCCATATTTACGGGCCTCTGCACGATGATGACCTGATGCGCGACGAAGGTTCCGCGGCCCTGTTTGCTTACGAAGGTGTGAGGGAAGGCGAGCAGCCGGAAAAGACCAGCCACCAGATGGACTTCACCCTGCGCCCCGGCGAGGCCATCACGTGGGCGTGGAATGCGGCCAATCGCTACCACGGCAAGGAGTTTGGCGGCAGCGAGGCCGTGCTTTGGAACAAACGCTGGCGCCTGATTGCCGACGTAATGGATGGCGAGTTGACCTACGCGGCGGATTTGACCCAGGCCTCAACCCTGAAATACTTCGAGACTCAGGGAGTTGAGATTCGCCCCAACGGTCCCTTCGGCCGCGGTTTGTATCCCGTGGGGGGCAAGGGTTCGGTAATTGTCCCTGTAAAGAGCGCTTATCCGGTGGTGGGCGGGCGCCTGGACGTGGACCTCGGCCGCCGTTCGCCCGAAGGTGGGCAGGCCAAAGTTTCCATCAGCTTTGATGACGGTAAAACGTGGCAGGAAGTCTGGACGTCCGCCATGGGCGACTATGCCCGCATGTATATGGACCTGGCGGAATTCTTCCCTCCCACCGGACCGGCGCGGTACAACTACCTGCTGCGCTTTGACCTTGCCAGTCCTGGCACCCAGCCGGACGTCTGCCTGAAAAGGTTTTACCTGCGGTCCACGCTGCAAATGGCGCGGCTGGCGATGCCCGGCCTCAGCCTGGGCGACAACGAATTTGTTTACACGGATCAGAGCGTGCCGGAACGCAAAGTGAAGATCACCCACTCCTGGGCGGAGTGCGACGCGCCCGTGATACCCGGCGTACCTGCCCAGGCGCTCGATCCGGCGGACGGTGGCAAGGCAAGCGGTACTCGCATCACCTTCCGCTGGCAGCCGCCTAATACTGGCGCGCCCGCTGCCGATTATGAATTTCAACTGAGCGAGTTTCCGGACGTTCGCTACGTGCTCTCATCCAATTTTGAAAAACTGGTCAGCCGCACGGACAATCGCGGCACGGCGAGTTACAAGCTTCCGGGCGTGGGCCTGCTGAATCCCGGCCAGACGTACTACTGGCGCGTTCGCGCGCGCAGCGAGGAAGGCGTGTGGGGGCGGTGGTCAAAGGTGTTTGCTTTTACCGCCGTAGCACCCGCCGTCCCGGTGAAAGTGAACGCGCGCTTTGACCCGGCGCGTCGCACAGTGCAACTGGGTTGGGACGCGGGCAGCGGCGGCAGCACGCCAGTGCGGTACCGCATCTATGGCAGCGCGGAGCGGGGATTCACTCCGCACGACACGCCTTACACTTACGATGCGGGCGCGGACGGCATGAAACCCGCACTGCCCAATCTGCTGATGGAGACGCCCGGCCCCGCGCGCTCCCTGACGCTTCCCACAGATTTGTGGCGCGCCTACTATCGCGTGGTGGCGGTGGATTCCGAAGGGCGCGAAAGCGGGCCCTCGGGGCAGGGAAATTTGGTGCACCCGCTGATCCTGTCCAAGGCGTTGCCCGCGGCAAAGGCCTCGGCCTACTACCAGACGCGCATTGATGTTTCCGCCTCAATCGGCGACTTGGTCTCCACCGACTTCCCCAACGGCCAGCCCTACAACATCAAATTCCGCAACGCCGACGATCTGGTGTTCGAAGTCACCGGCGCGCCCCAGGGCCTGACCATCACCCGCGACACCGGAGTCCTGGCCGGCTACCTGCCAGCCACCGCCGCGGGGAAATATGAGTTGGCAATCAAGGTCACCGACAAACGCACAGGGAAACAAGACTCAGTGACGTTGCCGCTGACGGTAACGAAGGGCGCCCGGCGTTAGGAGGGATTGGAGCCTCACCCAAGGCAAAGAAGCCGTGAATTAATTCCAGAAGAAGCAAGAATGTCTCGCGCAGAGACGAAGTGGCGTAGCGCGGCGGAGCCGCAACCAAAACTGGTAATTTGGAGATCGTGTTCTGAAGATGTTGTGAAAGGATAAAGGACGCAGAGTATTTCCAAAAGGCGGAAAAACTCTGTGCTACCCGCTCCTGATTCAGGAGGGGAGTTTTCTGAAATTCACCGCAAATGAGTAATTCGCGCAGGGAAGTTAGTTAGGAATCGCCAATAATGTTCTTGACAACGGCAAGCGAATAGGCTAGCATCAGGGGTGAGGATCGACGCCGGGCAGACCCTTTCGGGGGGCAGGGCGCCGGTTTTCTCGCCCGCGGCACCGGCAGGAGCGTGAGCTTTCAGCCCGGAGTAAAGAAGGTATTTACCATGCAGCTTTTCCCGCCTCAAATCGCCCCAGATTTCGCCATGACATCTTGTCATTTTGCCAAAACATTCCGAAAACAGCCAAAGCTGGGAACATCCTGAAAACAAAGGGTCGTCGGACCCCTTCTTTCATTCCGAGAAGCTGATAACATACTGAAAATAAATCCAGTTAATTGATTTTATCGCAATGTGAGAACGGCATGACAAATTGCCTGTTACGGGCGGGGAACTTCATCCTCCGAATGCAGTGAAAATGTGGTGAGAAACCCGGGGTAGCAATTTGCAGGGTGGGCTCAATCGAGGATTCAAAATTCAAAATTCAAGATTCAAAATCGGGACAGCAAGATCGACAATTCAAAACCGCAAATCGCCAATCACCAATTGCCAATCACAAATCACAAATGGTCCGATGGCCCGACGAACCAATGAGCCGATGGCTTCTATTCCCCCAGCACCTGCACCATGTAGGTTCGTTCCAGGGGGCCGTCGTATTCCATGAAGTAGATGGTTTGGCGGGAGCCGCGCACGACCTTGCCGTCCTCTATCGGGAACGAGCATTGGATTCCGCCCAGGATGCTTTTCAAGTGCGTCTCAGCATTGAAACCGACGCGGCCGTCAAAATCGAGGTAGCGCCGATGGTGATAGTTTTCATCCTCGGGAAGCAGGCGCGCGAAATGCGTGAGGATGTCCTCCTCCAGGCAGGGAAGTCCTTCCGTCACCAGCAGGCCAGAGGACGTGTGGCAGGTCATCACATTGACCAGCCCGTTCTTCACGCCGCTCTTCGCCACCAGTTCGTCAACGTGCGCGGTGATGTCAATGGCTTCCTCGGCCTTGCGGCTTTGCACCTTTATCTTTTCCAGCTTGATGATCATGGGCACGTCCTCAAAAGAGGTGTCAGGTATCAGGTGCCAGGTGTCAGGGCGAACACGGCAATCCTATCGCGTGGGCTGGGTTTCGATCCCCAGCAGTTTTTCCGCGTTGGTGCGCAGGATCTTTTGCAGGCACGCTTCCGTCAGTCCCAACGACTTGATGGCTTTCACCATGTTCTTGATTTCCACGCGTGGGTAGTTGGAACCAAAGACGACCTGATTGCGCAAACTCCGCTCGACAATCGTAATCGGCATCTGTTGACTAAAGTGGAACTGGAAGAATTCCGTCGGGCCATCGTAATAAAAGCAGGAAGTGTCCAGATAGACGTTGGGATATTTCAAGGCGAGGGCGTTCGCGTCCCACACCCAGGGCCATCCCCAATGCGCCAGCACAAAGTTCAGCTTGGGAAATCGGCGGATGGCCGGTTCCAACAAAAGCGGTTGGCCCTGTGCCAGAGGAGTTCCGGGAGCCCAGCTCATGCCGGTGTGGATCAGCGCCGGAATGCCGAGCGCGGAGGCCGCTTCGTAGACCGCAAACACTTTGGAATCGTTCAGGTCGAAATCCTGAAGCGCGGCGTCAAGCTTCAGGCCTTTCAGCCCCATCCCCTTGACGGCGGATTCAAGCTCCCTGGCGGCGCCGGGGTGAAGCGGATCGACGCTGGCGAATCCGATAAAGCGTTTCGACATGCCGCAGAGTTCGGCCACCTGTTCGTTGCTGGAGACGGCCAGACCCCGTGCGCGCGCGCAAGCGATAGGGAGAAGAACCGCCTTCTCAATACCCGCCACGTCCATCTGCAGGAAGAAAGTTTCCAGCGGCTGAAGGTTGTTGCCGATCTGGAAGACCTCGCGCGCCATCCGGGTGTAATCGGGATACTTCTCCGCGAACTCGCGGATCAGAACGGGGTGCGTGTGAAAATCAATCATGGCGGTTTGCTCCCGATGGGGGGAAGGAGTGCGCAAAGTACTCGCGGTCGCGAAAAGCTTCGGTGCCGCCGGGGCGCGTGGTAGAAAAGGCGCCGGCAGCGTTGCCCTGCGCGAGGCATTCGGCCAAATCCCCGCCGCGCACGAAGGCATGAATGAAGCCCGCGTCAAAGCTGTCGCCCGCGCCCACGGGATCAATCGCTTCCACGGTTGGGGCGGCGCTGCGCACAGAGCCGGAACGTCCGCAGGCCATTGCGCCCGCCGCTCCCAGCTTGACCGCCAGCATGGGCACTCGATGCCTCAGGAGGGCGACGGCCGCGTCCAGGTTATCAGAGTGCGTAATCTTTTTCGCCTCGCGTTCGTTGGGAAGGAAGACATCGACGTATTTCAGGACTTCGAACAAGTCGTCATCCCAGCGATCATCGGGGTCGTCGTTGGTGTCAAGCGAAGTGGTAAGGCCTCGCAGCTTCATCAGCCGGAACAACTCCGCGGTGCGAGGCCGCAGAGCGCGATGAATGAAGAATGACGAGAGGTGAAAATGCTTTGCCCCGGCCAGGTAGTCCAAGTTCAAGTCCTCGAAACACATCTCGAACATGGTGCCGGGGTAAGTCAGGATGTTGCGCCAACCCGCACGGGGCAGGATCACGGTAAGCCCTGTGCTCGCGGGCCCAGCTACTTTCCGTACCTGCGAAACGTCCACACCACCTGCCGCCAGACGCGCGAGCGCAATTTCGCCCAGGGGATCTTCTCCAATGCGGGAGATGAATCCCACCTTGCTTCCCATCACTGCGAGGTTGTGCGCGAAGATTGCGGAAGAACTGCCCAAGGTGAGCGCGAGGCCGTCGGCCATCAACTCGCGCTCAGGCTCGAGTTGCGGCGGCAATCCATAGAGGATCAGGTCAAGGTTCAGTTCGCCGACTACGGTGACATCAAAATGGGGCATGGCAGAATCGTCTTATTCGCCGTCCAGAATCACGGCCCGGGTCAAATTGCGCGGGCAGTCAATGTCGTACCCCTTTTTGAGACCGGTGTAAAGGCCCAACAATTGGAGGGTCACCAGGTAGCCAACTTGCCGGACACACTCGGGGGCGTCCAAGTGGAGTTCCACCAGGAAGTCGGCGTTCTGCCGCGCAGTGTCATCCGCTTCATTGGCAATCACCAGTGTTGTCGCGCCCAGGGCTTTCATTTCCGCCAGGACCTTACGTTCTTCCTCATAACCGCTTTCCGAGAGCAGGAACGTGAGCAGTGTCTCCGGTCCGGCAATAGCTTTTGGCCCATGGCGGAATTCCAGAGTGTGGTAAACCTGCGCGTAGGAGCAGGACATCTCCTTGACCTTAAGCTGGCCTTCCGACGCGATTCCAAACAGAGGACCTTGACCCAAGAAAACATAGTCGGCGAAGGTATGGCTTTCCACGAAGTGCTCAATTCTTTCGTTGACGGAATCCAGAATCAGTTGGACACGATCGGGAATCCTGCGAAGGCCGTCGGCAACTTCCTGGCTATTTGCCACTTGTGCCGCCAGTGTTTGCGCTCCCAAGAGCATGGAAGAAAACGAGCGGGTCATGACTACGCTCTTCTCGTCAGCAGGCAGAAGAAAGAGCGTGTCGCTGGCGATTTGGTCCATCGGCTGATTCTGCGCGCAACTGATGGCCAGGGTGCGAATGTCCCTTTTTTGTTCCAGGTATTCAGCGGCTCGGACCACTTCCGAAGAATTCCCGGAACGCGAAACCAGAATCGGCTGGCTTTTGGAGTGGGTGGTCAGAAGCAAGTCCGGGAAGAGGAGCAGTTCGGAAGCGGGAACGGCACGCGCCGGGCTTCCAGTAATCAGTTGCCAACTCGCCGCGGCTGCTTGCGAGATGTAATAGCTGGAACCGCAGCCAATGAACAGGCAATCGGTGTCAGGGTTGATTTTAGCGGCAAGCTTCTTGATTTGCTGACTTTGTTCCAATGCCTGGAAGCACGCTTTCCAGCATTGTGGTTGAGAAGCTATTTCTGCGCGCGTATTCGCCCCGCTGGCTTTGGCGACAACGCTCATGAGAGGATTCTCCTTCTGTCTGCTTCGAAAGCTGCTGGATTCCCCTTGCTGAACTGCCGGGGAGTGCCCTGCAACATTCCCTCTTTCATCCCCAATGGCCTCCCGGATGTTGGGTGGAAAACAAACCTCCGCGACCCGGCAGCGCCCAGTGGTTGCTGTGGCAGACTTGGGCGATCGCGACATTCCAAAATATCGATCATGCGGTGCGGCACGACGACACAAATCCCACCCGCTTCTTGTACGAAGCCTTGGTCTTCACTCATAATGACGCACTGGATATCCATGCCATTGCCTTCAATCCTGGCCAACAATTCAGGCAGGAATCCTGATGGGGCCTTACATTTCCTGCCGCATGGCTTACATTACATTTCCTTTTACTATATTTCGATTCGAGTGTCAAAGAAAAGAATTCATAACATCCTTCGAGCTTGAGCTTCAAGGTGGATTGTGACCTTTTGAGAGCCCTACGGGAATAGACTTTGGCCTGAGGCAGATCAAACCAGACGATTTTCTGGTGGGAGGGTTGAGTTGATTGTCGAAAGTGGAAGGAAGGCTTTCAGGCTGCGGTAATGGGCAAACAGTTTCGGACTGGCGACTTGAATCAGGCTCATTCCGTTTTCCTGAGTTCGTCGATGTTTGCCACGGAGTAACCCCAGCGATCGGTGGCCACTTGTTCGACATGGTTCTTGCGGAGTGCGATGAATTCCTCCGCGGTCTTCATCACCTCATGGGGACGGACCCGGCTGCGTACGAGAAAATCGGGCTCAGGGGGATTGCAGGCGACGGGCACGCCGACGCTTGCCGCGCTCCTGGCTTCACCGGGCAGGCGGGTGATCTGCGCGTTGGTCGGAAGCGCGGCGCTTTGGTAGCGCAGGTCCATACTCCAGCGAACGATGTCGGTTTTGTTCTCAAAGCTGGCGTGGGGAGTGCGGTTGGTCAGAAGCAAAACCCCACCTTTGGGCACTGGGGCAGGCACGGCCTGGTGACCAGCGAGCTCCTCGTCCGGTATGACCAGATAGAATTTCGCGTCATCGGGCTTGTGGGAAAAGAGCCCGCCCTTGTGTGCGTGCGGCATCACCCAAAGGCAACCGCGCTCCTCCGTGGCATCGACCAGCGGCACCCAAACGGTCATGATAAGTCCGAGATCGCAGTAGGGCTCGAAGTAGCCCGAATCCTGATGCCACGGCACGGGGCTCCACGAGTGGCTCGGCACCTTCGGCCGCAGCCGATAGACGCTGGAAGCTATCAGCTCCGGGCCGCAGAACTGTTCGGCGACGTCGAGCAGCTTGGAGTTTGTCATGAGTCCAAAGAAACTCGGCAGGACAACGTGCGTGGCCCACATCGATTTCGGAATTTCCTTATTCTCGCGGTTAACATGGGCCAGACGGTGTTCGAAATCATATTCCTCGTACGTGCGCGATAGCTTGCCCCCAGCGACAGCCTCCCGGCAGCGTCTGTCGAGCTCGGCGCTGATCTCATCGATTACGAGCTGCAATTCCGCGTCGGTGAAGAGGTGTTCGATGATCAAGTAGCCCTCGTCCTGGAACTGTTGAACCTGCCGGTCGTCAAGGCGAAACTGAAGCGTTTCCGATACCATCGTGGCCTCCTTGATGAGTTTTGTTCAGGACAACATCGCGGAAGAGTTTATCCGCCCACAGCTTCAGATGACTCCGTCTTGACCGATCCTTGTATCCGCGAAGAAGTTGTCCTGAAGAATTGACGGCATGGAAACTTCCAAAACCAGCGCCGGACCAACCCCGGTAAAGGAGTGCCCCACACCCGGTGGCATGACGAGCAGGTCGCCCTCGTGCATCAGGCGCTCTTCTTCACCCACCTTCATGCGGAGGGAACCCTTCAAGATGAAAAAGGTCTCGTGCTTTTTGATGTGACGATGGTAAGGGCAGGTCTGGCCACCAAAAACAAAAAGGAATTTGCCGCAATACCCGTGCTCAGCTTCGTTCGCGACCCAAAACTCTGTTTCCCCGATCTCCTTGAACTGGTCCAGGCCAAAATGCAGCGGCAACGGGGTTACGGATGGCATCTTCAAACCCCAGGCAGCGATTTGAGCCTGGATGGCCGCCAGCGCCGTCTCGCGCTCCGGGCCTTGCAGTTCCACAGCGTCATATTTGCCCATGTATCACTCCACCTCGGCTAGAAGTACCTTGATGCCGTTAGCCTCAAGGTTCCTGCGGTCTTCAGGTGGCAAACCGGTGTCAGTCACCACCGTATCAATCTGGTCCGGCGTGGCGTAGCGGACGAAGGCCTTGCGGGCAAATTTCCAGCTTTCCGCAACTACCACTACGCAGTCGGAAATGCTGATGATGAGTTGCTCGAGGCTGGTGGTGCCGAGGTCGGTGTTATAGAAACCGTCCTTACTGTCGGCTCCATCACAGCCTACGAACAGCATATCCACGTGAAAGTTCTTCAGCATCGATTCCGTCAGAGGTCCATAGGTGCTCGGGAAGCCCTCACGGATAAAGCCGCCGAAGAGCACCAAGTGGAACGGTGAACCGTACAATTCCTGCGCGACCCAAATTGAGGTGGTGGCCACGGTAATATCGATGTCTTTCGGAAGATTCCGCGCCACCTCAAGGGTCGTGGTTCCCGAATCAACCATTACGGTTTGCTTCGGCTGCACAAGGCTGGCAGCAAGTTTTCCAATCGCGGTCTTCTGCGGGCTCACGCTGTAATGAGGGAAAGCCCGTTGCAAGAAACGAAGCTTGCTGGCTGGCAGCCCTCCGCCGTGGGTGCGGATAAGAAACCCCTGCTCTTCCAGCATCGCCATATCCCGGCGAATCGTCATTGGGGATACGCCGAGTTGCTCAGCCAGCCGCCGCACGCTTACACGTTCATCCTTTTGAAGAATGTCAATGATTGTCGACTGTCGAGTATTCATGGATTATGGGCGCTACCAGCAGCATTCAAAGTGCTTGATTTGTTCAATTTGAACAGGAATAATCTAAGGCAGGACATGTCCATTTGTCAAATAATGATTGGGTTACAATCGGAATCCGCTTGACAGATTCCCATTGGATCGATTAAATGGCACGTCTGCTTTCAAATATCGAACAAAAGAGAACAACTATTTGAAATCAGCAACTTACCTAACATTTGATCTCGGCACCACCGGTCTAAAGACCGCCCTGGTGAATGATGATGGCCGGGTGCAGGCGGTGTACACCGTTGAATACACCCCCAAGGCTCCCCATCCGGGATGGGCGGAAATGGACCCGGATACTTACTGGCAAGCGGCTGTCGCGGGGGCCCGCGCTGTGCTGACTGCGACTGGCGCTGATCCCTCCAGCATTCAGGCCATTGGCTTCAGTTCTCAAGGGCAGACCTTTGTTCCTCTCGACCGTGCAGGCCGGCCTTTGCACGACTTCATTGTTTGGGTGGACGACCGGGCGCAAGGGATAGCCGAGGAGTGGGGTGCCTCCTGGCTTTCCCGGGAACAGTTCCGGCGCAGCAGTGGATACCCTTGGATACCTGCTGTGTTGACGGTCTTCAAGGTGGCGTGGTTGGTCAGGCACCACCCGGAGATAAAGAAGGCATGGAAGTTCCTATGCCTTCCAGACTACTTCGTTTTTCGCCTTACTGGGGAGACGGCCACCGATTACGTCATTGCCCGCATGGGGGGCTTTTTCAACCTGGGGCTTAACAGTTGGGACCCGCAGTTGTTGGAGGCGGCGGGAATCAGGGAAGATCAATTGCCCCGCGTCATCGCTCCCGGGCAAGTGGCGGGGAGGCTTCAGGAAAAAGCCGCGAGGGAACTTGGGCTTCCGCCGGGGGTTCCCGTTTGTGTAGGGGCCAACGACCAACTGGCCGGCGCGGTGGGAGCGGGAAACGTCAGCCCGGGTATTGTGACAGAGACCACGGGGTCGGTGTTGGCGCTAATCGCTACGACTCCCGCGCTGCTGGATGATACGAACACCGTGGTTGGCCGGCACGCCGTACCGGAGCTGAGCTACGCCATGTCCTTCGCCAATACCGCAGCCGTCGTATTGAAATGGTTTCGCGACCTTTGTGAACCAGGAGCTGATTACGACAAATTCCTGGCTGGCGTGGAGACGGTACCGCCGGGGTGTGACGGCCTTACGCTACTGCCACACTTTGCGGGCACGAACATGCCACCGTTCAATCCCCATGTGCGCGGGGCATTTATCGGCCTCACGGTCGGCCACACGCGGTTGCAACTGGCTCGCGCCATTATGGAAGCTTGCGCCAACCTGTTGCAGGAGTGCCTGGAACCCATGGCGCGCCATGGTATCTCCATGACCAAGGTTCGTTCTCTGGGCGGCGCCGCTCACAGCGATGTGTGGCTGCAGATGAAGGCGGACCTTCTCGGCGTGCCGGTGGAGCGCCCTGCCTGTGCTGAGGCTGCCTCGCTGGGGGCCGCAATGCTGGCGGCCACTGGCATTGGGCGGTTTGCGGGTGTTGGCGAGGCTTCACAAGCCTGGTATCGATCTGAGCGCATGTTTGAGCCGGACGCCAGCCGCTATGCCATCTATCGTAAGGTCTACCATCGGTACCAGCAGTTGCAAGAGAAACTCTATGGGGACGCGACATCCAAGGCGCAGTCGCGGCTAGGTTGCAAGTCTGTCTAAGTCGGAGGTATTAACCATGTCTTTCTTGTTCCGCGATCAGTCATCTCCCCACCTTGGGGAGTACTTGAAGAAGCGGACGTTGCTTATTCTGCCCATCGGCACAACGGAGGAACACGGGCCGCACTTGCCGGTGGATACGGATGCCCGCATCGCCGAGGCCTACGGTACACGATTGGCAACGGCGCTTGTTCCGGAAATGCCCGTGCTCTTGTTGGACACGATTCGCTATGGGTATTCGTTAAAGATCATGCGTCAATGGCCCGGCACCATCATTATTCGTAGCCGGGTGTTCATGGACATGGTCTTCGATCTCTGCCGGTCTCTCCTCGATATGGGCTTCGAAAAGCTGGCCATCCTCGACTGCCATGGGGGCCATGGCGGACCGCTCAACACCGTCTCGAGGGAACTCTGCGATGCCACCGACAAGGCTGTGGCCATCATCAACCCCTTCGTTATGGCCAAGGATGAATTCAACGCCGTGCGCAAATCCCCCGCCGGGGGGGCACTCCACGGTTGCGAATTTGAAACGTCTCTCGTCCTCCACATCAGCCCGGAGGTCGTTGATATGTCGAAGGCGACAGACGTTGACCACTTTCTGTACCACTCGGATTTTGTCGCGGGCGATAACTGCATGGGTAAGCAGAGGGTAACCTGGTCTTCGTGGTACATCCAGCCGACCAAGACGGGCGCTTACGGCGATCCCACTGTTGCCACCGCCGAGATGGGCAAGCTCATCATGGATGCTGCCGTTGCCAACGGTGCCCGCTTTCTCAGGGAGTATTGTTCGAACGGAGGCCAACAATGACGCACAAAGAGCGTCTGCTGACGGCGGTGAACCACGAGGAACCGGACCGTGTGCCCATCTGCGCGTTCTTCACGCCGGAAATCGAACGAAAGCTGTTGCGCCACCTGGGTGCCGCTTCGGAAGCGACCTCGACCTACCAGGCCGTGGGTGGTCCGCTTCCCATCCTGATGGAACATGATTTCCTGCTGACCTGGATGGGACCGTGTACAAGTTTCTACGCCGACCCCGCCCCCGAGTACACCGACGAATGGGGAATCGGTTGGAAGTGGTTTGAGAACGGCGTAGGGGGTTCGTACACGGAAATGGTGAAGCACCCGCTGGCCGACCTCAAAGATCCTGCCGATTTCACCCTGCCCGATTTCACGCGCGAGGACCGCTATGATGGTGCGCGACAGGTCATCGCCGAGTATGGCAAGGAATACGCGATCATGGCTGGCGTGCCGGCGACGTTGTTTGAGCTCTCCTGGTACTTGCGGGGGATGCAGCAGGTTATGGAAGACTTGGCATTGAACAAGGACTTCATGCACGCCTATCTGGATCGCCTCCTCACCTGGGTGGACATTGCCGGGACGCGCCTGGTGGAGATGGGTGTGGACCTGATCTGGACCGGGGATGATTTCGGCATGCAGGAGCAGATGATTATCTCCCCGGCGATCTTCCGCGAGTTTTTCAAGCCGCGCTACGCGAAACTGTATTCCAAGTGGAAGTCGATCAACCCCCAGCTCAAAATTGCCCATCATTCCGACGGCAACATTTACCCGATTATCGCGGACTTTATTGAAATAGGGCTGGATATCCTGAATCCCATCCAACCGAAGTCCATGGATCCCGCAAGACTCAAGCGGGATTTTGGAAAACACCTGACGTTCTGGGGAAGCGTGGATGTGCAGCAGGTCCTGCCTTTCGGCACGGTGGACGAGGTGGTCAACGAGGTGAAGCTTCGCCTCCGAACGATGGGTAAGGGGGGCGGAATGATCCTCGCTCCGTCCCACGCGGTGCAGCCGGAGACTCCGCTGGAAAACATCATGGCCTTCTACGAGACGGCGAAGACGGATGGCCGGTATCCTTTGCGGCTGTGAAGAAATGCAATCTTCACCGCAGAGGCGCTGAGACGCGGAGGAGGTACTAAGTGTCAGGTGTAAGGGTCTTGCCCACACCTGGCACCTCGCACCTAACACCTCTTCTGCTCTGCGCCTCCGCGCCTCTGCGTTGAAGGTTTGTGAGCGGATTTCTTCGCGTCTTCGGGGAATTGAGGGGACGGTGGCCAAGGAGAGACAGATGGAACGGCGGCGATTTGTTTATCTGATGGGGGGTGCGGCGGGCCTCGCGATCCGGCCGGGGATTGCCACCTCCTTGCTTGCCGGAAGTAAGGCTCAAGGGATTCGTGACGATGTGTTGGGGATGTATGTTCACGAAGGATGGCCGTACAAGCATCCCTACGCCGCCCGCACCTGGACGGTGGAGGACTGGCGGGGCTACGCCGACGGGATGAAGAAAATTGGCTACAACATGCTGGCCATCTGGCCGGCGCTCGAGACCATGCCAGACCCGCCGACCCCCAGTGATAGGGCCAATATCGAGAAGACCGCCAAAGTTATTGATATGTTGCACGGCGAATTCGGCATGAGCGTGCTTCTCATCCTCTGCCCCAATAATGTAGTGAATAATAAGGTGGCGGCCCAATATTCCTTCGAGCAGAGATACCTCTACGCGAGTTCGAACTACATCAACCCCGCCGATCCGGTAGCCGTGGGCAAGATGATTAAATGGCGCGAGAAGTTGCTCCAGCCACTGGCCGGAATGGACGGTCTCGCCATCATTGACAGTGATCCGGGTGGGTATCCCGGCTCTACCAACGACCAATTCGTCAATCTGCTGATGGAACACCGGAGGATGCTCAATAGGCTGCGGCCGGGAATTGAGTTGTGCTATTGGATGCACGTGGGGTGGGAGGCCTATTGCCGCTACTACGCCACCGGCAATTTTTCCTGGGGAACGCCCGCGGAAGCCGAAGACATTCTCACCAAACTTAAGAAGGCGGACCCGAGTCCGTGGAGAATTACGATTCACACTATGGACGCGCCGCCGAACGGCACGGACCTGGAACGTGCACAAAAAATGGGGAAGGCAGCCAACTCCCTGGCGTTCAACTACGGGGCCATTGAGGGTGAGCCGTCGTTCCCGATGACGCGCTTCGGGGGCGACGCCGCGTTCAAGGCGGGAGCAGCTCGCGCCCCCGGCGGGGTAGTGGGTAACGCGCAAACGCATTGCGTGCAGTTGCCCAATACCTTTGCCTTCGCGCGGGGAGCGAAGGGGCAACCGGTTTCGGAAGCCGACTACATTCATTTTGCCGGTGAATTGCTGACTGGGCAGGGGGAATTAATTGTTCGAGGGTGGAAGGCACTGGCGGGTGAGGACACAATCCTCATGCGGACCATGGCAGACAAACTTGAGGCGTTGCGCAGTCAGGATCTGGTCCCCGGCCGTTTGAAAGGGTTGTTGTTCGGAAATCCGCAGCGATTCATAGACGACCTGAGGCACGAACTTTTGATGGTCGCCGCCTATGTTGATTTTATTGGGGCTTCCCAGGACAAAGTGGATAAGGAGAAGTTCCGTGATTTTCTAGCCGCCACGAAGGCATGGCAGGGAATTCACGGCTACCAAACCGTGTGGCTCTGGCCGCGGTTAGCTACGGTGTTGAAAAAACTGAAGTCCCCGGAAATCGACAAACTCATCGTTGAAGCTGACTACACCAAGATCCAATCGCAGAGCACGGGTAACACGCCTTTCGAACGGCACCAGAACTTCTTCCGCCAATGGGATGCTTATACCCCGCGTCTAATTGCGGCGATGGAACAAGCCTTGAGAAATTTGGAGCAGGGATCGTAGACCATTGTCAACCCAGGAGTGCGGCAGCTTGCTCGCATACTTATCGCGCTACTTTGGGTGGGCGGGGTAAATCCTCCGCTACGGACTACCCTTCAGAAGCCCGAGACGAACCAGGCTTTCGGCGGTGGCGACAATGGACTCCTCGTTCGAGCGCGGCGCCCAGCTTTAATCCTCGCGCCAGACCACATAAGCGGCGAAGACCATCAAGGCAAGAAAGGCAGCGGCGCTGGCGGCCAGCGGATAGGTGAGGGTTTGGTCCTTCCAAGCTTGTGCGAACTGATAGAGCAACTCGCCACTGGAAGAGTAATCCGGCATCGGCAGGAATCGAGATATGGGCGACAGAATTTGCACGCTGCGCAGCCAGTCCGCGATTCGCGGCCACTGCCACACACATAACCCCAACGCCGTAAACGCTCCCAGGAAATAAGCGGCACGCGCAAACAACATAATGGGTTCGGCGGCACGCTGCTCAGCCGCGCGGCGCGCCGCAAGCTGGGCCTTCCACCAAATGAGTCCGGCGGAGGGCAGTCGGGCGCACGATTGTTCGAGTTCGGCCTTCGCCAACTCCTCTTCGCGCTGAAACTCCTGCGCGACAAGCGCCACCTCGGCGCACACCGCACACGCTGCTACATGCTGCCGGATCTCCTCGCCCCACGGAGTCGCCCATCGGCCTGAGCGCAGCGCCTCAACAACGTCTTGTTCGCGATCACAATGTGGAAGCTTCATGTGCAAGCTCATCTTTTATGAACGATGATCTGTCTCTGCCTGGATTTTCATCGTCAGCAGAGGCCGGCGAAGCAATTTCAGCATTTTTTGCCGGTCGCGATAAAGCAACAGACGGACGCTCGGCGCCCTCAAGTTCAGCACTTCCGCGATCTCCTTGTGACTCGCGCCTTCCGCGTAGGCAAGCCAAAGGAGTTCCCGCTCCCGTGGGTTCAGGCATCCCAGGGCGCGTCCCAGGTCCGACCGCTGCTGCACATCCTCGGCGGTACGGTCATTCGAAGCCACCTGGTCAAAATCGGCGGCCTCCCCTTGTTCCTGCCGAGGCAGGCGGCGCCAATGGTCGCGCGCCAGATTGGTCGCAATGCGGAAAAGGTAAGCCTTTTGATAAGCCGCATCATCCGATTTCTGGTTGGCCCGCAGGAAGCGGAAGTAGGTTTCCTGGACAAGATCGTCGGCCAGCGTGGCACTGCCCAGGATGCGAGACAGATAGGACCACAGGGGGCGCGCCGTGCTCTCATAGAAAACCCGGAAGGTCTGCTCGTCCATGGGGAAAGATTGCTCGGTTGTCTCTGTTCCAACCTTCGAACTTTCCAGCTCCATCACGGTGATTTCCCGAATGAACATACCGAGATTCTGGCACGAAATGGGGCCGTTGATCAGAATTTGTCTGCCGGCCCACTGCGCCTTCAGCTTTTCAGCGCCGAGTCATTTTCCTTCGTTGCCCCGGCAATCAAGTCGAGGTGCTTGGATAGGCCATAGGAAACCAGTGCCGAAAGTATGAAACCGGTGCCGAGGGTCATGGCTAGGGTTCCAAAAAACAGGAGGGGAGGTGCGGCGTTCGCGGCCATTCCGCCCCGGACCCCGAGCAGCCCGAGGCCCACCACCAACAGAACCAATCCGGCTTGCAGCGACCAGAAGATTCGGCCAAGGGGATTGGGCAAGCCGCGCGCGGTAGTGTCCATTACAGGCGGAGTCCATTCCAGTAGTCGACGCCCGGTGTCGGATTGCATGAAAGCGTTGAAATCCTGGCCGGAAGCAAATTTCTCAATCAGCTTGGCCTGCACGTCCTCATGCATCTTGAAGCTGCGGTTCCAGCGTCGATTCTCCACCAAGGTACGGACCACCCAAAATACCGCCAGCAGGAAGCATCCCCACGCCAGGAACGGAACCAAATCGCCCAGAGCCGACCTACGAGGGTAGTACCTCCATTTTATCGGACTGAGGAATGCACGCGGGTCAGCTTTCACCAGTGGGTGGCTCTCCAGGAAGGCTTGCAGCTCCGGGTGCTCGTGCAGGTAGCGCGGATCGCTCATCGTGGGCGGATTGCCGAGCACATCGTTCTCAATCTCCGGATGCTTGTCCAGGAAACGATCGAGGGCGCCGCGCTGCACGTCAACACTTGAAATGTCCTGGTCCAACGGGCTGGTAGCACTGACCGCTGCCGGAGCCTTCTGCGCATAAGCAGGTACGCGTCCAGCCCCCAATCCACACCCAATTGCACCAGCCAAAACCAATGCCCAAAATGCGCTCCGGTGTTTAGCCCCTGTTTCCATTGCTATCCCTCCCTCTTGACTCCTCCAGCCCTCGAACCACCAACGGGCCGGGTACTTTGACAGTTACGAGCTGTCTTCACCCGGTATAACGCGCGCGAAGGGATTTGGTTAACAATCTTAGGGACATTTGCATTGAATATTTGAATCGGGGTGGGGGGGGGGAATTAAAGGTGTGAAAGAATTCTTAAACCCGCAAAAGCGTTTCACGCAAAGGCGCAAAGTCGTCGAGGGCGCAAAGAAAACAAGAAGTTGTTGCTTGCGAGTCCTTGAGCCTTGGCGTCTTTGCGTAAGATTGTTTATTTTCTCACAGCTTCACGCGGGCGGGATCCCGATTGATCGGTGCAGGCTGGACGCGCCACGTTGGGTTGCCGCTCGCCGAGCTCGTGGTGGCAGGGTGGCGGGGTAAACCCGCCGCTACGAAACCCCTGCCTGTGCCCGGCGTCGCGGGCAAATCGGTTAGGCGCTCAAGCTTTCAGGGTTACGGCCAGCGGACGGTTAGGAGCAATACGCAATTCCTTGGTGAAGGTTACGATCCGCTGGTTTCCTTCGGATTTAAGAACGGCCTGCACCGATTCGTCACCAAGTGTTGCCGAGGGTTTTTTCGGAGCCCCACCGCCATTGCTATCCAGCACCAGACTTTTCAACTTCAGCGAACCTTCCTCAACCAGGACCTGAGTCTCAACGTTCCCCGCGGAGCGCGAGTGCTCAAAGCTCCCCCATCCAGATGGGGCGGTCCAGAAGGAGCGGAAATTTGGCTGATCGACGCGAGGGGTCAGCGTCAGCTTTCCTTCCACCCCGGAATAACGGAACCCGCTCAGCGCGAGAATCAGGGCCCAACTTGACATGGGGCGGGCGTAGTGGTGGCCGCATTCCGGTTCATTCCAGGGATTGCGCCGTTCGCCATCGTGACGCCGGCGAACCGCTTCCACCACCGTCATCCCTTCGTTCAGCATCCCTTCGTAAATCATGTGCGCGGCAAGCTGGTATTCCTGTCCGCTCCAAACCTCGCCGAAGTAGGGGAAGGGAATCTCCGGCCGTTTCCCTTGCGGATACGTGGCTACGAGCACGCCGGCATCGTCACCTAAAGCATAGGTCCGCTGTACGGTGTCATGGTCTTTCAAAGTCGATTTGTAGTTATTGTGGTATAGAAATTGTAACGTTGTGCGTTCGTGGTCCCGGTCGAGCAGATAGCCAAGGCCCAGGATGTGCGCCATGTACTGTCCCAATAGATGGTCGCACAGGCAGGCTTCACCCATTTGATAGTCCGGCGCTTCCGGGTTCGCCCCGCCCGAGCCTATGCGCAGTTCCGGTGCAATCTGTTCGGCGGGCCGTCCAACTACCTTTTGAATGTAGTAGCTGCCGTTAAAGAGATTGGCGTCGATCCACGCTTTGCCGCTTTCAAACAGGCGCCGATACTCCTTCGCGGAGGCTTGGTCCCCCACGGCGCGAGCCATCTCCTCGCCCGCCCGCAGCGCTCCCAGGTACCACACGCCACATAGGGGGTTGGGACCGTAAAACTCCACGTCGTAAGTGTTGTGCTGCACTCCCTCCATCACCCCGTCGCGGTTGCCGTCCCAGCCATGCTCGATCCAGGCGAATTCCAAAGCGCGCTTGGCACTGGGCCAGAGACGGCGCAGCCAATCCGTGTCGCCGGAGAGTTGCCACTCGCGGTAAAGTTTCATCAGGCAACCCATCTGTCCATCGGCCGCGGCCTTCTGCATTATTTTCTTTCCGTCAGGAAGAGAGGAGCGAAATCCCATTAGCCCGTTTTCCTGCGTGTTGCGCAGAAATTCTGACTCGCGGACGTTACGCGCCAGCGAGGGAAAGACGTGGGCCGTTGCCTGCTCATAATTCCAGACGTGCGTACAGTTGCCGTGGCAGCAGCCCTGGTGATCGCCACAACCCTCAAAGCCGTAGAAGTCGCCGTTGGCATTGCGGAAAGCCGTGTTGGTGCGCAAAGTAGAAAGGTTGCTCAATGCCGCATCCAGCGCGGCGGGCGGCAGCGTTGAGGACTCAACCGCCGCGGCAAATTTGCGGGTGCGAGCTTCCAGCGTGGGAAGTTCTCGAGAGAGGAACTGGGCCACCTCCCAGGCGTCCTTGAAACGCTGGCAATAAGCATTTCCAACCACCAGATTCTTGTCTTCATCGCTTGCTGCTGTCCAGCCACAGCGGGCAGGTGTGCGATTCGGAAATCGCCAGCTCAAAAAGAAAGTTACCGAGGCTTCACCGCCGGCCGGGATGGACTGCGTTACGGCAATCGACCCTACGGGGCTGACTCCGGGGGAATTGCTGTTCAATGCGCCGTCAGCCGTGAAGTCATCCCAGAAGTCCAGGGGGCCATCCCACCACCGGGCCCGTTTCCACGCGCGCAGGTAGCTGACGGTTTCGGTGGTCGCACCTAATACGCCGAGAACGATCCCTCCCTTGAGGGGATCGGTGGCCGGCAGGAAGGGGTTATCCATGTACAGCCCTGCCACTCCGTTGTCCTGACGAAAAGCTGCCTGTCTGCCCTCTTTTCCGACGGGATTCTGCAGGGTCCACGCCAGGCCAACTTTCACCGGAACCGATTTGTGGTTGCGCATCGTGTAGCGAAGGATGGCAACGGGCAACTCTGACGCTTCCACGTCCAGGGGAACAAGGGGATTAAAGGCCTCGAGCGCTACGTTGACCGGAAGTGTTGCATCCTGGAAGTCAATCCTCGCGAGTGGATATGCACCCGTGAATTTCGCGCTATCCAATCGCGGCAGACCGGGAACGTTGTTCGCTCCCAGGCCGGAATTTCCCTCGTAGGGAGGGGGAATCTGCGATTCGAGCACTCTGGCCACGGACTCTTCGCCCTCCACACGAGCCCAAATGGCCGCGAAAGCGTAATCGGGAGAGTTCCCTTTGTCTGGGCGATTGAAAATTTCCCAGTCGCGCAGTTGCCCACGGCCGCCTAAAGAAATTGTGCCCGTGCCAATTCCCCCCAGCGGAAAGGCGATGGTCTGCAATTGCGGTCCCGCGAATACCCTCGGGTACCTAATTAATTCCCGAGATGGCGGAGCCGCATTCAGCCCGGATGCTCCTTGCGAGTGTGATGGCTCGGATGCTTGTGCTGTGGCAGGAAAGCTCTCAGAGGACGTCGCGAGGGCCCCCGTTACTGCAACCTTCTTTAGGAAGTCGCGGCGCTGGTATTTCGTTCCATTTCCCTTCTTGCGCATGAATGCACTCCTCTAATTAGGAAAGTTGAATGACGGCAAATGCTGGCTTGCGATTCCAATGACGCCGAGAGCATAACAGAAATCGTGCCCAAAAGCGGTCTTTCGTCTTTCCGGATCATCACGCGGGAGACAAGCAGTTATTGTCTGTGCATCATGTAGCCCATCTCCTGAACTTCCGTGCCCAGCCGCGAGCGATACGGTCACTCAGGTTGCCAAAAGGCAGGTCCGTGGTCAAGTACGTCCATGTTGCACCGCGACGGGAAGGATCGCGCCGGCCAGTTTTCGCCTCCGCCAAACGCTTTCGCACCTCCTCGGGGACCCGGGCCTCCAAATCTTCGAAGCGCTTATGAATCTCTTTGAGATACTCGTGAATCGGCACGCGACCGCCGAGTTCAACCCAATGGATGCCTTCCCGAAGTTCGGTGATTGCAGCGAGGTGTTCAGCCCAAAGGTCGTCGATAACGGTCAGTGAAACTAATCGCTCCAGTTCCGTGGAACTGAGGGTGGCGCCCGTAAGTACACCTTGCCGCCGCTGCTCGATGGCTTGGCGTTGGCCCTCTACCACACCCTCGTATTTGTGCAGAAAATTCCGGATATCAAGACTTTCCCCCTCAACCATCCGCTGGATGCTTTCCGGATTATGCTTAAGCTTCGGATCGTCAATCCCGTACTTAACCATCAGGTCGTCCTGGTACGACACAAAGAAGCGCGAGCTCCCCGGATCACCTTGGCGCCCAGCCCGTCCGCGAAGTTGGTTGTCAATGCGGCGGCTTTCGTGGCGATTGGTGCCAATCACGTGCAACCCACCCAGTTCGGCCACGCCCGCTCCCAGCTTGATGTCGGTCCCACGGCCGGCCATGTTCGTCGAAATGGTCACAGCGCCTCGTTCCCCCGCGCGGGCGATGATCGCCGCTTCCTCCTCCTCGTTGCGGGCGTTCAGGGTTTGATGCGGAATGTTCCCCAGCCGCGCACTAAGCCGCTCGGATTCTTCCACACTCACGGTACCTACCAGGACGGGGCGTCCCTTTTCGTGCTCTCGTCTGATTTCTTCCAACACCGCCTGCTCTTTTTCCCGCAAGGTCCGGAAGATGACGTCGGGATGATCCACGCGAATGACAGGGCGGTTGGTGGGAATTGCTTCCACCTCCAGCCCGTACACGGACTGGAACTCCTTCGCCTGGGTCGCGGCCGTCCCGGTCATGCCGCATATCTTCGGGTAGAGGGAAAGCAGGTTCTCCATGGTGATGGACCCCAGAACCCTTCCCTGTACTTTGGGCGCGACGCCTTCTTTCACTTCAATGGCCGTATGCAGGGCGGCGGGCCAACGGCGTTCTTGTACGATCCGACCCTTAAATTCATCCACGGATTCGATGGCGCCATTCTTCACCAAATAATCCACATCCCGGCGAAGCAACGCATGAGCGTGCAGCGAGTTCTGGACGGCGGTATGTAAGGCGAGGTTCTCTTCCGCAAAGAGATTGCCGCGGTCAAATGTCCCTTCCACAGCCTCAACGCCCGCGTCCGTCAGTGCCACATTCCGGCCATGCTCATCCAAGGTGTAGTGGACCAATGGCCGGAAGCGGCGCACCAAATGATCCACGGGAAAAACGATGGCGTCCTGATCCGACTCACTCCCCGCGACAACCAGGGGAATGCGAGCTTCGTCGATTAGAATGGAATCGGCTTCGTCCACCAACGCTGCCGCAAAGGGCCGATGCACCTGATGGTTGGCGTAGAGCGCAATCTGGTCGCGCAGGTAGTCGAAGCCAATCTCGTTGGCTGTCGCATAGGTGATGTCACTGGCGTAGGCGTGCTTTCGTTCCTCGCTGCCCATGCCCTGCCGGATGCACCCCACCGTCAGTCCGAAGAATTCATAGATGCCGCCCATCCACCGCGCATCCCGAAGCGCAAGGTAGTCGTTTACCGTCATCACGTGGATGCTGCCCCGATCTTTGGCATACCAAATGATTGGGGGGACAGCCGTCAGCGTTTTGCCCTCGCCCGTCTGCATTTCGACAATCTTCCCGTTGGCCAGCGCCAACGCGCCTCGCAACTGCACATCGAACATCTCCAATCGAAGAACACGCGCCGCCACCACAGCGGTTACGGCTATGATTTCGTTGATATCCCGAGCACGCTCGGCCGCGCACTTCAGCTCACCATCCTGAAGGCCGGCCAGTTTGCGGCGACGTTCATTTATCTGGGTGATTGTGGACCCGGCCGAATCCGGCCGGGGAAATTTAGACCGCAGGAAACTGAGCATGGTGCCTCCCTCTCTTATCGTGGATTTATTTGCAGCCCGGAGCTAAGCAAGAGTGGAGAAAGGAGGAGGACGGGGAAGGTGAGAGGCGCAGAATGGCCAAATAACGTGAGGCCGTTCATAGAGGGGCGTCCTTCGAGCGTACTGGCTTGTATATCCGTGAACTTGGCGTCGTCGCGGAAGGTGTTGGGGGCGACGGCCCTCGATCACATAAACAATCGCACTGGTTTCTGCATGTTGTTGCACATGCGCCACCGGAATGGCCCGTGGCGCGCCGACAATTATGAAAAGAGCCAGCAGCCATGTTGTGAAATGCTTCCTCATTGATGGGGAGTATGGCATAACTTCTGTCAAATCACCACCTGGCTGGCGGACCCGAGAATCGTGATTGAACGATG
>JARLGN010000389.1 GCA_031292775.1 Acidobacteriota bacterium
ACGCGGTTATGGCTACCGGGGCGGTTGGGGCCGTGGATATGGCTTCGGCTGGTGGCCGTGGGCCTATTGGCCCGGAGCGTATTATGGCTATTACGGAGGATGGGGGTATCCCTATTATTCGTACTATCCAGACTACTCCTATTATCCCAACTACTCGTCCAACCCGTGCTATCCCTATGGCCCATACGACTGTCGTATTTCAGGCTACGGGCCAGTTTCTTTTGCACCCAGCCCCGCTCCTGCCGGACAAGACCCGGCAGAGTATTCCCAGAGGTATTCTTCACCGGAACCCGATCCCCAAACGTCCACTTCACCGGTGACGCGCACGGCATACCTGGGAGACGGACAATGGCATCACTTCGGCCCTCAGCCCGCTCCAGCAATGCGCGCCGCTTCGCCTGGACCTGTGCCACCTTCTTCGGCCAGCGAGCCCGTGCGGACTTACAACGCTTCCGTGGGTGACGGCCAGTGGCACCGTTTTGGGCCTAAGCCCGCTCCATCGGAACTCGACTCTTCGCCGCCAACAAAGCCGCATGCGCAGGCCGGCGAGCCGGTTCGAACTTACAACGTCTCGCTGGCAGAGGGCATGTAACGCCCGATTTCGACAAGGCAATCTGAAGAGTAGCGAACGTCTCGATCATGAGACAGCAAAAGGGCTCCGTTGCAGATGGCAGCGGGCCCTTTTTGCATTTACCGAAGGCACCGGCTGATGGTCGAAGGCCCACCCGCTTTACTCTTTCGGGCTTGTGGCTTTATCCACCGGAATGCGAATCAGCACATGGGCGATAATGGCGAATGCAGCCAGCGAAATCCATCCGCCCCAGCGTTCGACAAAAGCGAAAACGTCCCGTCCGGTGAAGACGTGGGTCACGGACTTTACCCCAGTGAGGAAAAGCGCGGCCAGCAGAATCCCGGTGATGGCTTCGCCGGCGATGAAGCCGGAAGCAAGTAGCGTGCCTCGCTCTTCGAATTTGGCTTTTTCATCTCCTTCCAACCTGCGGCGAGCGGCCCACTGATCCGCGATCCATTTCATCACGCCGCCCACGAAGATGGCTCCCGTGGTTTCCAGCGGCAGGTACATGCCGACGGCGATCAGCATGGGCGAGGGCGCGCCAATCATCACCAGCGAAACCCCAAACAAGCAACCGATAATCAGCAACCCCCAGGCCATTTGCCCGCCCACAATGCCTTGAGCGAGTTGTGCCATCAGTCCGGCTTGTGGCGCGGGCAATTCACGACCGCCGATTCCGCCGCTGGCAAGATTCGCTTCGTGCAGCGCGATGATGGGCAACAGCAGGAAGAATGAGACCGCGATGACACTCAGAATTTCCACCACTTCCATTTTCCAGGGAGTGCCACCCAGCAGGTACCCGGCCTTCAGATCCTGAATAAGGCTGCCGGACACGCAGCATGCGCAGCACACCACCGACGCCACACCCAGCACGGCGGCGACGCCACCCAGACCCTTGACCCCGATGATCACCATCATCAGCGCTGCAATTACCAGTGCCGCGAGCGTAAGCCCGGAAACCGGCTGGTTTGACGAACCCACCAATCCCACCAGGTAACCACCCACGGCAGAGAGGAAGAACCCGGTAATGGTCATCACCACGGCCGCCACCAGTGCCGCGCCCCAACTGTGGGCAAAGTAGTAGTAAATAATTGTGATGGGAACCACCAGACCGCCGATGGAAACAATGATCCATTTGATGGGAATATCGATGTCGAGCCGAGTGCGTACCGCGCTGCCTTCGCCCAGTGTTTCCGAGGCTTGGAACGCGCCTTTTACCGACCGCCAGATGGACTCGCGCATGCTATAAAGCGTGTAAGCGGCGCCGACCAGCATTGCTCCCACGGCGATGGGCCGCACCACGTTGTACCAAACCGTGTAACTTACCAGGTCCCATGGCGCGGTGCCACCCGCTGTCGTCGTACCCACTCGTTGAGGAAGTTGGGGATCAATAAAGAGTACCAGGGGAATCAGCACCAGCCAAGCGATGACCCCACCGGAGAAGTTGATGGCGGCGAGGCGTGGTCCGATGATGTAACCAATGCCGATCAGCGCCGGCGAGGCCGAAGGTGTGGCAAAGGCGACGCCCCCGGCATAATTGACTTTGCCAAGCAACTCCTTTTGATAGCCGAAGTATTGCACCACCGACTTGGGAAAATTCCAGAAGAAGCTCACCGAGTCGTGGAAAACCTGGAAGCCTTTTTCATCTTTGAGCAATTGCAGTAATGCGCCAAGCCCCATCGCTCCAAAAATGTATTTGGGAGCGTCGGTGTTGCTCTGCTGTCCGGCTTTGACGATTTCAGCGCTGGCGGTGCTTTCGGGAAAGGGCAAATCCGACTCCACACACAGCGGCCGGCGCAGGATGATGATGAAGAAAACGCCCAGCAGTCCGCCCCCAGTAGAATCAACGTGCCCGTCCAAAAGTGGCTGCGAAGGTCAGTCCACAATCGTTGGCCGCCTACGTTCACCATCATGAAAGCGGGGATGGTAAAGATGGCCCCCGCCACCAGCGCCTCACCCACGGAGGCGGCGGTGCGCGTCAGGTTCTGCTCCAGCACGCCCCCACGGAAAAACGGCAGGCGGAAAAGCGCGATGGCAATCACCGCGGCGGGAATGGTGGCCGCAACGGTCTGCCCGGCCTTCATGCCCAGGTAGGCGTTGGCCGCGCCAAAAACCGCCGCCATGATAATGCCGGCAAGAACCGCTTTCAGTGTAAATTCACGCTCGGTGGAGTCGTGGGGTACAAACGGTTTGAAGTCAGTCACGGGTTCGCTCCAATCAGGTTGCGGCAGGCGTTCGTCAACGGCCTTGCCTTTGTACGTAATCCCAGTCATACTTCAAAATATGAAAATAGGCGAACGCGGTCAAGTTACAATACCCAAGGAGCTTCGGGAAAAGTTCGGCCTGAATCCTGAAACCGAAGTGGAATTCCAAGTCGTCAACAACTCCATCCTCCTTCAGAAGAAACCGCGAAAGCTCGCACTGGGCCGTTGGAAGGGCCGGTGCAAGAAGAGCTTTGACGAGTTAGGCTACCGCCGAGTGGACGAATTCATCGAGGATGTGCGGGGACGATGATCACCGCCATCGACACAAACGTTCTCTTTGATGTCCTCGCTCCCGACCCTCAGTACTTTGAGCGCTCCGTTCAGGCCATTGAGGAAGCTGCCCAAGCCGGGTCGTTGGTGATCTGTGATCTCGTATATGCCGAATTGTGCGTTCATTTTCCGCGCCAGACCGACTGCGACGAGTTTCTCGAACAAAACGACATCCGTATCGAACCCTTAACCCGCGAGGCAAGCTTCCTGGCGAGCAGACTTTGGAGGACCTACCGTCAGGAAGGGGGCAAGAGGACCCGGATTCTGACTGACTTCCTCGTCGGCGCCCACGCTAAGATTCAAGCGTCACAACTCCTTACCCGCGACCGCGGCTTTTACCGGGAGATCTTTCGGTCGCTCTCACTAGTCGATCCGGCAAACCCCAGCCGCAGACCACGTACCACATGAAACCTCAAATAGGATTAGAACCTTTTCCCTTTACCAAAACCCCACGCCAGCGAAGGTTTAGCGACGTTACCACGAGTAGGAAGACTGACCAGCAAGCAACACAGATGGCGACCAAGAACTCTTGCACACGATTGCCCCGAGAAAACGGAGCATGTAGCAACATGATTATCGACATGAAAACCGTAACCACACAGAAGCCGAAGCCCACCCTCACAAAAAGGTCGGGAACGCCAAAACGGCATTCTTGAAGCCCTACATACCCCATCCGCCTGTCAATCCAAAGGCCCACCCAATACCAGAGAAGGACAACCAGTGGAGCAGAAATTGCGAATGACCAGAGACCACCTTCACGGTGCAAAGCGGTTGCCAAAATAGCCGCCGGAATTGTGCCCGCCAATTGCGCCGGAGCATTCAGACTGCCTGCGACCAACCATGCCTTTGGCTTGCGGCAAGGGGGCGGTAGGGGGAAATCCTCCTCGTTTTGAGCGAGAAAGTTGCGTCCCGAAGAAATCCAATTTGTGCATGGCTTTTGGCGCTGCTGGTCGCGATAACCACAAAAGCAGAGCACACAATACAGAAACAGTTGCAAAGGCGGGAGCAGGTATCGGAACCCGATACGACGCAGCATCTCGGCTTTCCTAAGGGGCAGGCAATCTCGAGGCGAGCGCCGGCCCCTTTTATCCTTTAAACTTTACACTTTAAACCTTCGACCATCCAACTTCTTCAACCCTTCGACTCTTCAACTACTGCCCCAACAACTCCAGAAACCTCCCCACCGTCTCGATGCCGCGATAAAAATTCGGGATATGGAATTTCTCATTGGGGGCGTGGATATTATCGTCCGGGAGGCCGAAGCCCATCATAACGGTCGGCGCCTTCAGGAACTTCTGGAAGGTTCCGACTACGGGGATTGACCCGCCCGAGCGCATGTAAACCGTCTTCTTCTTAAAGACCTGTTCCAGGGCTTCAGCGCCGGCAGCGATCCAGCGGCTGTCAGTGCTCACCACGGAGGCGGGCGCAGAGCTTAAAATCCGAATCTGCGTTTTGATGCCCGGAGGCGTGATCTTTTTCACATAGCTCTTGTACAGACGGATGATTTCCTTCGGATTCATGTCCGGAACCAGGCGCATGCTGATCTTCGCTGTGCTGACGGCGGGAATCACGGTCTTGGCGCCTTCGCCGGTAAAGCCGCCGCGGAACCCGTGCACTTCCAGCGTTGGCCGCGACCACAGGCGTTCCAGCACGGAGAAGCCTTTCTCTCCCACCAGCGCGGTGGTTCCGATTTCCTTCTTCATAAAGTTCTTCTCGTTGAAGGGGAGGCGCTTCCAACTTGCCAACTCCGCCGCTGTGGGCTTCTTGACCTTTTTGTAGAAGCCGGGGATGAGAATCTTGCCGTCGGGCCCCTTCAGTTTGTTGATCATCTCGGCCAGGGCCTGCATGGGATTTGGGGCCGCTCCGCCGTACATTCCCGAGTGCAGATCGTGGGCGGCCGCGCGCACTTCCAGTTCCGTGTACACCAGACCGCGCAGGCCAGTGCAGATGGTGGGAAGTTCCGGTGCAAACAGTTCCGTATCACATACCAGGGCCACATCAGCCTTCAGCTTGTCCGGATTCGCCTCGACAAATTCATCGATGAACTCGCCGCCGACCTCCTCTTCCCCTTCCAGCAGGAATTTGATGTTGAGGGGCAGCTTGCCTTCCGTTTTGAAGAAGCCTTCCACCGCTTTCGCGAGCATGTAGACCTGGCCCTTGTCATCCGACCCGCCACGCGCATAGATGTTGTTGTTGCGGATGGCGGGCTCGAAAGGTGGCGTGGTCCACTCGTCCAAAGGATCAGCAGGTTGCACGTCATAGTGACCATAGAGGAGCACCGTGGGTTTGCCCGGCGCTTCAAGCCATTCGGCGTAAACCAGGGGATTCTGCTTTTCCTTGCCGGCGATGATCTCCACGTTCTTGATGCCCATCTCGCGGAAATCGCTGGCCAGGAATTCTGCCGCGCGTTGAATGTCCGGCTTGTGCTCCACCAGAGTGCTGATGCTGGGAATTTTCAAAAGCTGGAGCAGTCCGTCCAGATGCTTTTCCTTATTCGCCTCGTAGTAGTCAAAAAGTGGTGTGCTCATAATCCTCCTCTCAGATACAGTGACCAGTGATGAGTGACATGTGACAAGCAAGCCGTCCGGCTCATGCCGAAGGCTGGTCGTCCTGTCACCTGCCTAAATGCGAAGGGCAAGTCTACACTTGACTTGGCAACAGGTCAATTTGAGCGGGAATGATCGGGGCATCGGTTCATCGGGCCATCGGGTCATTGGGTGATTTAGCGATTTGTGATTTGCGATTTGTGATTGGAGCATCGGTTCGCTTGGCAATCGGCTGATCGGGTCATCGGACGATCTTCGAGTTTCGAGTTTCCAGTTTCGATTCTCAAAGTCGGCAAGTTACCGTCACCAAACCGCTTTTTACTGCAAAATTCGTGCCGGTTAGGCGCAAATGTCCGAAATGTAGACGTAAATGTCCGATTATTTTCCAGGCATTGTGTCCGATGTTTGTTTGTTTTCATACACATTCCGGCTTCGTTCGTATTTTATTAACATCTTTTTTTGCAGTTCCCCTGCCGAACCTTGCCCAAGCCACTGATAATACGCCACATCCTGCGAAAGTCCGCTATTGCCCCGCAGGAGTAATGGGGCCACGCGACCGCCTCCCGGTCGTCGGACGGGTGCCTCTGTCTGTTGGGTTCTGGCCGGTTTCTTCCCCAGTGCCCTGCGGAACCTCCCGGCGTGCGGATGGGCGCTTGCCGCGGCATTCCATAGCCTCGCTCGATACCATGTAAAACAAGACAGATAGCCTCGATATCAAATTAAGGCTTCCACGTTGTAGCTGTCAAGTGAATTGTTGACCGGTTGTAGCCCTGGCGCGGGTTGGGCCTATTGGTATTTTGTAGCCAAAGGGAGAAGCGCAGACCTCCGCCGTTAAGGTCTGCGGTTCTCCCGCTGCTGTACCGTTCCTGGGGTTGGCGACGGGTGGGAGTTACCCTCGGCACCTTGGATTGCCAAATGGCGGCGTAAAGCCGCCTCTACATCAAATTGACCCACAACCCCCCGATACCATAGATTGACAATCTTTGTTATGAGCGGTACGCTCGGGCAAGGAGGACTTATGAACGTTTCCCTCACCCCCGAACTGGAACAGTTTGTGCAAACCAAGGTCGAAAGCGGCCGGTACAACTCGGCCAGCGAAGTCGTCCGTGAGGCACTCCGCCTGTTGGGAGATCACGAGCAGGCGCGGACCGCCCAACTCGCGGAATTCAACCAGGAACTAGGCAGGCGCTTGGCGTCCCTCGATCGCGGCGAGAGAGTTGACCCGCCCAAAGTCCGCAACCGCTTACAGCAAAAATTTGAAGAACGACGCAAGCAACACACATGAGCCGCTACATTCTCGGCCGCGATGCGGGGCGGGACCTCGACGATCTATGGGAGTACATCGCACAAGATAGTGTGCCGGCCGCAGATCGTCTGATTTCGGAGATATTCGAGGCTTTTGAGGTTCTGGCGCGGAATCCCGGGATTGGCCATAAGCGGGAAGACCTCACCAAGTTTCCAGTGCTTTTCTGGCCGGTCGGCAACTACCTCATCATCTATCGCGCTGCGGGAAGCCTTGTGGAAATTATCGCGATCGTCCACGGAAAGCGTGACGTTCCGGTTTTTCTGCGCGGACGCAATTCTGCATAACGATGTGAGAAACAGGCCACAAACAGCCTTCCCTTCCGAGCTGGTAGCGCATTCTGCTCTCCTCCGCGGCTCTTAAGCTTTGGTGCGCATCTGTCGTACACCGTCCGAACATCAAGAGCTCGGCAATACCTTGCCTTCCCGCTCCGGTTTGGGTTTCACGCGGTAGGTTGCCAGGTCTACGCGAGGTCGGAAGACTTGGCCTTCCGTCTTGCGCTGGGGCGAATCGTGAGTACCAACACCGCTTGCCGGCCTTCATCTACTTCGTAAACGAGGTATGTCATGTTTGCGGCGAATCTCGTCAAATACCTCTCTCGCCGGGCGAGTGCGTCCATGGGCTACATCATCCAGGCCCTGGCGGATCGTTTCCGCGGCATCGGCCCGCTGAAAATCGTCTGTAGCGTGTCTTAGAAAATATAAAGAGAAGGGACAGATGGCAATCAGCCGAATCACCATCCCGCTTGCCCCCCAGACCGCGAAGGCTTATCGGGGAGCGCCAAATTCGGAGAAGAAGAAAATGCAGGTGCTGGTCAGGCGCTGGCTGTGTGATCTTGCCGTCGAAAAGCCGGCTACACTCAAGCACTTCCTCGATGAGGTCTCGGAGAAGGCCGTGCAGCGGGGTCTCACACCCAGAATCCTCGGCGCGCTTTTGATAGGTGTATGATGGGCTGTTATTCCGCTTGAAGGCGTGTAGATTCCACTCGCAATTCCTCAGGAGAAAGTGCGACCACGTTGCCATCACGCCAAATATAGATGGGCAAGCCTTTGCGTGCGTGTTCGACAATCACTTTTTCAACGGCGGCTTTGAGCGCCATTTCGGCCCGTTGTTCCAACGGCAATTCGAGAACGTTAACAGGTGGTCTTGTCATGGCCTTCCGTAACGATCGTTTAGCGTGTCGTAAAGCTCTCGATTCATTATACGGGACTTGCCCTGTTTTTCAAAGGCGACGACCTTGGGAGTCGCGCCTGAGTTGTCGAATAGAATCCACGAATCCCCTAGCTGGCGATAGTGGGCGAAGAAGTTTTGCAGGGAGCGGCCAAACCGGCGACGAACGACAGGGTCGGGAATATTGTGACCACCTTCCGAGACTCGCCCTCTGACTCTCGTCAGAGCAAGATCAACGGTCGGCACCATTAGAAAGAAGAAATGGACCCTATATCCTTGTTCCTTGAGGCGGCGTATCAAGCCCAGATAGCTCCGGCCGGAAAGAGTTGTCTCTAAACCGAAACTTTCGCCTCGCTTCACGTAATGATTGATTTCATCAAGCATAAGCCGTCCAGCGCGAAAGGCAACCGTTTCCGGTGAAAACGGCGCGACCCCTTGAGCGATCAAGTCGGCATTGATGAAGTTCTTACAATCTGCGTAGTCTGGCAAGAATTCCCTCGCAAAAGTCGTCTTACCCACACCGTTCGGTCCAGCAATGATGTAAAGATCAGGGCTCATGAGTTCTGGCTAGTCCCCATTTCTTAACCGCATACAATTAGTTGCGTGAAGCACGGGCCTACTCCAATAACCGCACTTTTTCTAATTGTTCCAAGAATACCCTATCTTTATGAGGCGCCAAAGTCTAGTCCTCGGACCTGAAAGCCGATGCCGGCCCCCTTATCCTACCGCGCGGGGGCGGAGATCGACCTTCTTTACCGCCATGGCGCAGAGAAAGGGTTTTATGCTTTCAAACCTCTGCGGTGATGCGGTGATGATGTGCGGCACTTCCGCGCGGCTGCTATAATCGCTTGCAGAGCAAATAGGGATCGAAATGGGCAAAGAATGAAACCAGTAATCATCGCCGGAGGCGGGTTGGCGGGAAGCGAGGCCGCATGGCAGCTTGCCGAGCGTGGCGTGGCGGTGGCGCTTTACGAGATGCGTCCCACCCGCCCGACGCCGGCGCACAAGACCGACCGGCTGGGCGAACTGGTTTGCAGCAACTCGCTGAAGTCGAATAGCCCCGGAGCGGCATCGTGGCTATTGAAAGAGGAGCTTCGGCGCGCGGGCTCGCTGCTGATGCGAGTGGCGGGCGAGTGTGCCGTGCCGGGTGGATCAGCGCTGGCGGTGGATCGCGAACGCTTTTCCGAGGGCATCACAGCAGCCGTCACCAATCACGCGCTGATCACCGTGCGGCGGGAGGAGTTGCAACAAATTCCCGAAGACGGATTGGCGTTGATCGCCACCGGGCCTCTTACCTCTGACGCGTTGGCGGCGCGGCTCCAAGCGCTAACCGGTTCCGAAAACCTGGCCTTTTACGACTCCATCAGCCCGGTGGTGGATGCGGAAACGCTGAACATGGATCGCATTTTCAGTGCGTCCCGCTACGGCAAAGGCGGGGACGATTACCTCAACTGCCCGTTTACCGAAGACGAATACCGCACCTTTTACGAGGCGCTGGCGGGCGCGGAGACTGTGCAAGCGCATGAGTTCGAAAACGTGAAGTTCTTTGAGGCCTGCCTTCCCATCGAAGAATTATGCCGGCGCGGATATGATACCCTGCGGTTCGGACCCATGAAGCCCGTGGGCCTTATCGATCCGCGCACCGGGCGGCAACCTTTCGCCGTCGTGCAACTGCGGGCGGAAAATCTGCGCGTTTCCAGCTACAACCTGGTGGGCTTTCAGAACCACTTGAAATTCCCCGAGCAGAAGCGAATCATGCGGTTGATCCCGGGCCTCGAGAACGCGGAATTCCTGCGCCTGGGGCAAATCCATCGCAACACTTATATCAACTCGCCCAAGCTGCTGAACCCGGACTTGAGTTTTCGCAGCGCGCCGCAGATTTTTGTCGCAGGCCAGCTTTCCGGCGTTGAGGGTTACGTGGAATGCATCTCCACGGGTTTGTTGGCGGGCATGGCCCTGGCGGCACGCGCGCTGGACGGCACTGCCGCAACTGAAATTGCCGGGGCCAACGGCACTGGCCCCTGGCTGAACGCTGTTCGGCCCTACACGCCGCCGCCCCGCACCACTGCACTGGGGTCGCTGGTGCATTACGTTACCCACGCCGCCTCGGGAAATTACCAGCCCGCAAATATTTCGTTCGACCTGCTGCCGCCGATGGATGGGCTGCCGCGCGCCATCGCTCGGGACCGCCGCAGGAGGCGCGAGAAGCAGTGCGAGAGGGCGCTCACTGATTTCGCAGCTTGGTTGGAATTAAGGGCTGGTCCGTTGTCAGTTGTCAGTGGTCCGTCACCCGTGGCAACGGAGATTTCAGATTCGAGCCAAGGCTAAGCAAGCGTGTAGCGCGAACCTGTTTTGTAGGTCCGCGGCTTTTCTGGCAGGGCGCGCTCAAGTGCCGCGGACTTACAGAACATGCACGTGCTACGCATTTAGCTGAAAGCTGATAGCTGAGAGCTTTAAAGTGAGAACTGAGAACTGACAACTGATGACTGACACCCGACATGGATGAACTCATCGAACGCTACGTAAGCTACCTCCGCTACGAGCGCAATGCTTCGCCGCACACGATTCGCAACTATCAGAGCGACCTGCTGCAATTTCGGGATTTCCTAAAGGGCGGGGATCCCGAAGCCAGAGTTGATGTGGGGGCCGTCGATACTCTGCGCATTCGCGGATTTCTGTCCTCACTTTTCGAGCGTGAAAAGAAGAAGACTTCCATCGGACGTAAGCTGGCCGCGGTGCGGGCGTTCTACAAATTCCTCGCCAAGGAAGGGGTCCTAAAGGCCAATCCCGCCGCTACGGTGTCCACGCCCAAGGTTGACAAGACCCTTCCCCGCATTATGACGGAAGAGGAAATGAACAATTTTCTGAACCGCATGGCCGAGGCCGCCCCTGACGGCGAGCCCATGATGAAGCGTGACCGCGCCATTCTGGAATTGCTTTATGCTTCCGGCTTGCGGGTAAGCGAGTTGGCAGGCCTCGATCTGCGCAGCATTAGTTTTGGCGATGGAATGTTGCTGGTGCGCGGCAAGGGCAGGAAGGAACGGATCGTTCCCTTCGGTTCAAAGGCAAAAACGGCACTCAATGACTATCTGCCGATTCGGGAGAAGATTTTGAAGGAGGCGAGGAAGACGGGAGAAACCGCGGTGTTCCTAAATACCAAAGGCGCCCGGCTGACCACCCGGTCTGTCGACCGGATACTCAAGAAGTGCATGCGCGCTTTCGGTCCCAATGTGAAGGCAAGCCCCCACTCCATGCGTCATGCATTCGCTTCCCACCTGCTTACCGAGGGCGCCGACCTTCGCTCCATCCAGGAAATGCTTGGGCACAAAAGCCTTGCCACCACTCAGAAGTACACCCAGGTTTCAATCAAGCAGTTGATCGACGTTTACGACAAAACGCATCCCAAAGCGTGAAGTTGAAAGCCAGGCGACGAGAGCGAGAGGATTCTCTATTCTGTCTCCAGGCTACTGACTCCTGGCTCCTGCCCTTTACCGCGTTTCGTGGCGGCGATGAGTCAGGAACCAGTCACCCACGTCGGCCGATGCTTCGGAGAGCATCTGGAAAATCGGGGTTCCGACCCTAACCAAAACGGTTAGAGCGAAGACTCCGAGCCACACCGCCAAATGCTCGGCCGAATGCGCCGGGTCACGCCAATCGACCCGCGGATGGAGCTTCCGGCCATCGGAAAGGTAACTTGTCCACACGAGGCCGGCATAAAGTACGCCTCCAGCCAATACCGCTAACCAAAGAACACCGCTTAATATGCTGTGTAGGTCTTCCACTTTTGCCATCTCCCATTCTCTAACTACCCTAACAACACATTTGATTCAGAATCGAGCGCAAAGGGTTCCTCTATTTCGAATAATCCTTAAGACCTTTATTTCTATAGCTTTGGTCATAGCACGTTAGTGCCACTCTCCGCCGGGAAAGATGGAGATGGAGGCATCAAACCGATGCTCGATTTCCTATCACGAAATCCATAAACTTTGTGGCGCACAGTGTTAGAATCAGAAAAGCGTCGGGGGCAATCCACCCGGTACCTCAGAGGCATGGGTTAGGGGGGTGCCTTGCACCCGGTCGCGAGGAGTAAGGGCCGGTATCCTTCCGCGCTGTGGAACCATGGAAGTCAATGCCCTCTAATCTCTACTACTTTGATCCTTGTGCCGCCGGGGTAGGCTTACGCAACCTCGGTGACGACTATCGCCTGATTTCCATCCCGCGCAACGGCGAAAAACTTCCCTCACTGGAATTGCCCGCGGTTCTCGTGGCCGACGCTACAGAAGGCGACCTGACGCGCCTGGAAAAATCAGCGCCCAAGTCAGACGCCTGGCGGATCATCTGCCTGCTGGATGACGAGACGCGTCCTTCCGCCAAGCTGAACCCGCGCATCTTTGCCATACTTCCGCGCCAAGTGCCCGGTTTGGCCTTGGAGAAAACGGTTGAGCAGGCTTTTGAAAATCTCCGGGCCCAGGAAGAACGGCACCGCACACGGCAGGAATTGCGGCGGGCGGTATCGGATGTGGAGACGCTCAGCAGGATCGGCGTGGCGCTGTCCACCGAGCGCAACACCGATTCGCTGCTTGAGTTGATTCTGAGCAAGAGCCGCGAGATCACTTCCGCCGACGCCGGATCGTTGTACCTGGTGGAAGATAAGAATGGCGGCGACAAGCATCTGGTGTTCAAGCTGACCCAGAACGATAGCCATTCGGTGCCCTTCCGCCAATTCACCATGCCCATCGACACGCGCAGCATTGCCGGTTATGCTGCGGCCACCGGGCAGATTCTCAACATCAAAGACGCTTACCGGATTCGCAATCTGCCTTTCCGGCTGAACCGCGACTTTGACCTGAAGTTCGGCTATCGCACCAAATCCATGCTGGTTCTTCCCATGAAGAATCAGAAGGACGAGGTGATCGGGGTGCTGCAGCTTATCAATTCCAAAAAGCACGCCGGCGTGAAATTGACCACACCCAAAATTGTAGGGGAGGAAGTCGGGCCGTTCTCGCAGCAGAGTCAGGATCTGGCATCTTCCCTGGCCAGCCAGGCTGCGGTGGCGTTGGAAAACAACCTGCTCTACCGCGACATTGAAATGTTGTTCGAAGGGTTTGTGAAAGCTTCGGTGACGGCCATTGAATCCCGCGACCCCACCACCTTCGGCCACTCCGAGCGCGTCGCCAAGCTCACGGTGGCACTGGCGGAAACAGTGGACCGCCTTGATTCCGGTCCCTACAAGGACATTCGCTTTACGCGCGAGGATATTCGCGAGATCCGCTATGCGTCAATCCTTCACGATTTCGGCAAGGTCGGCGTGCGCGAAGAAGTATTGGTCAAAGCCAAGAAACTCTATTCACCGCAGCTTGAGGTGATCAAGAAGCGGTTCCAATACATTCGCAAATCCCTGGAACTGGAGTCTTTCCGGAAGAAGCTTGACCACGTGCTGCGTAACGGCAATCAAGGGTATGAGGAGTACTTTGCGCTGATCGAAGGCGATCAGGACCACGAACTACGAAATCTGGACGAGTTCCTTCAGCATGTCCTTCAGGCCAATGAGCCCACGGTGCTGCCGGAGAAAACCTCGGAAATACTTACGCAAATCGCCGGGTGGAGCTTCAACGATTCCTCCTCTCCCCCCGAGCCTCTGCTCACCCCGGACGAGTTGCAACTGCTCTCCATCACCAAGGGGAGTTTAAACCCCGATGAGCGCCTGCAAATCGAATCGCACGTTATTCACAGCTTCCGCTTCTTGAGCCAGATTCCCTGGACCAAGGAACTGAAGCGCGTGCCTGAAATCGCCCGGGCCCATCACGAAAAGCTGGATGGCGCCGGATACCCGTACCACATGAAGTCGGAAGACATTCCCTTCCAATCCAAAATGATGACCATCTCGGATATTTTCGATGCGCTCACGGCGCGCGACCGGCCTTACAAGCGCGCGGTGCCAATCGAACGTGCCCTCAATATCATCGGCGACGATGTCAAATCGCAGCTTCTTGATCCTATTCTGTTTAATCTCTTCGTAGAAGCCAAAATCTTCCAAATTACTGCCAATGACTAAGGCAGTTGACAGCTTGCGGCGCCCGCTGCCTGCTGCAAACTGCAAGGTGCTTCCTGCCGTGTGATTTGGGTCAGTAGGGATGCCACGCGTAGATGGATTCAAAAACCATCACACCGTGGCCGGTGGAACGATCTTCGAGCTTCAGGCAGTAGAGGCGCCCCGAATTAAAGGCTCCTTCAAGAATATGCGTGGTGCCAACCCATGTCAGGTGCTGGCCGCCTTGGAAGTCGACCGTGCTTTTGTCAGGAGCGCCGAGCGTGGATTCCGCCCCCTGGGGAGAAAGTGCGATGCGCAGCCTCTGGGGGTGCCGCTTTACGATGTCCCCTTGCAGCGGGACGGAAATTTCGTGTGTCGAATCATCGAACACGGCATCCTTGAACAACTCGTTGATCTTCTCCTCGCGGGTGGCGGCCGCTTGCGCGACCAAATCACGCGTGTAGTGGGGAAGATAAATCTTAAAGAAGACAGCAAGTCCTGCCAGAACAGATAGTTGAATGATGATGACCCGCCACGGGGCCCGGCCGGAGGTGGATATCCGCATGGGCTGAATTGTACTGCTATCCCTGGGCAGATGGGTAGGGGAACAGTGGTTCGGGAGCTTTAACAACAAGGAATTGCCGGGCTCACTCGATCCCGAAGCCCCGCCCCGTCGTTTGCACTTGGACACACATCACCGTTCACCTGGGCGAAAGCCGATGAAATCGGGAGCAAAGACTGAGTCTGAATTCCAGGAGTTAACGGGCGGCGGCGCGATGGTCCGGCCCCTTCAAATACTGGGGGTCAAAACGCTGGAATTTCAGGCCGCAATGTGGACATACAACCAGCCCCAAATTGGGTGGTGGGCTGGACAGTCGCGTAATTTCCATTCGGAATGCCTTTTTGCAGGCAGGGCAACGTGAAAGCGGGTAAGCGCTTTGCATACAGAAGTCTCCATTAGTACAAGAGCAGAAGCTAAAGCGTACCACTTGGAGGGGCCAAAAGCAAATCCCCGGGACGCCCTGCCCCTGGCCTACACAAGGTCAGGGGCAGGCTGGAAACTCCCGGAAATATCAGGCATTAGGCCTGGTAACCTCCGCCTGGGCGCCGTGATGGTAAACCTCCCACCCTTTGTAATTGGCAAGCGCGTCAGCCACAGCGCGGCCAAAGTGGCTGCGGTTGACGGCTACATGGTGCTCGTAACCGTGTTTGCAGACATATTGGAGCAAATCCTGCAGCGCGGAGATCCGTACCACGCCGTAGCCGCCAAAGCTCTGGAGCTTGTCCGAGGTAATTTCGCCCTCGCCGCAATAGGCCCGTAACTTGCCGTTCAAGTCGTCGGTGGAAACGCGGCAATAGGTGAGCGGGCCTGCCTTCAGGGTACCGACCACTGTACCGAACGTATTGGCCTTCCCGACTGAACCCGCAATGATCTCCTGGAAATCCATCCTGGGTTGTTCGAGGAAGTGCTTGGGCAGGTTGGAGCAATGGAAGATGACGGCCTTGTCCGGATCTTCACCGTAGTTGTTGTTCCAATCAACGATGGCGCTCGGTTCGCCGGCGGCGAGTTGGAGCACATACATACCGATCATGCCGATCATATCGGTTTCGCAGGCGCTGGGCATCAGGCTGTTTGACATCATGCTCATCAAAGTGCAGGGCACAACGCCAAAGAACTCCTCCATGGCAGTCCAGCATTGGACGGAGGAACCCGCCAGTGCGTTGTCCTTCATCCAATCGTCCACCAC
>JARLGN010000390.1 GCA_031292775.1 Acidobacteriota bacterium
CCCAGCGCCAATTGTCGATGAAAAACTTGAAAGCCGCGTAGGTCTCCGTGTTCGAGGTGGGCGAAACCTTGGGCTCCGTCCGGTAGGCAGGAACCTTCTTGCCCCCTACAAAGCCTTCCACGTATTGTCCCCGGACCACAAATTCGGAGACCCTCTCCGGCCGGATGGGGCGTAGCGCGCGCATCACTTTGGCTTTTTCATCACGGACTGCAGTGGCCTGGAATGTCGCGGGGGGCTCCATGGCCACCAGGCTCAGCAACTGGAGCACGTGGTTCTGGATCATGTCGCGAAGCAAGCCGGACTCTTCGTAGTAGGCACCCCGATTCTCCACGCCCAGTTCTTCCGCCACCGAGATTTGCACATGGTCGATGTAGCGGCGATTCCAGAAGGGTTCAAAAATGCCATTGGCGAACCGGAACACCAACAGGTTTTGCACCGTCTCTTTTCCCAGGTAGTGATCGATGCGATAAACCTGCTCCTCATCGAAGATGCTGGTGACGGTCTGATTTAATTCCAGCGCACTCGCCAGACTGCGCCCGAAGGGCTTTTCCAGGATGATGCGGGTCCAGGTTTTCCCCGGATCCTTTGGTTTGGCCAGTCCCGCTTCGCCCAAATGCTTCACAATTACCGGAAAGAAGCTCGGCGGCGTGGCGAGGTAAAACAGGCGATTGCCGGCCGTCCCATGCTCCTGGTCAAGGTGATCCAGCGTGTCCTTTAGTTTTTGGTAAGCCTGAGGGGTGCTGAAATCGTAGGCGACGTAGTGGAGTCCCTTCTTGAACCCCTCCACAAAAGCGTCACTCTCCGGCGTGAGGTGGAGGAATTTCTTCACCGCCTGCGACATTTCGCTGCTGAACTGTTCATCGGTCTTGGGCGTGCGCGCGCAGCCCACCACGGAGAATCCCGGCGGCAACATGCGCTCGCGCGTAAGGTAAAAGAGGGCGGGAATCAGCTTGCGCTCGGTGAGATCCCCGGAAGCTCCAAAAATCACCATCGCGCACGGATCGGGAGTCTTGCGCAGGCGGATTCCTTCGCGCAGGGGATTGACCAACTCGGCAGTTTCCGGCATGCAGCCTCTCCTTGCATTGGATTCATGCGCTTGGATTCAAGGCACCCCCTCACCCGGCCCGCCCCGGCTGGTGAAAACGCCGGTTGCGATCCACCCTCTCCCCCAAAGGGGCGAGGGCAGGAAATCACATCACCTCCCGCTTCAAGGGGCAGAGGGTAATAATCAAATCACCTCTCCCCTCGCCCCCTTGGGGGAGAGGGGTCGGGGGTGAGGGGGACACCTCGGTACGAACAAACCAGCAAATCCCCAAATGGGAAGAGTATTGCCACTATCCCACTTTCACCTGCGCCCGGGGCTTGGCGGCATCCTGCACAAGTTGACCGAGCCGGGACAATTGGGCATCCGCATCTTTGCCCAGATGCAGCCGGAGAACGCGCCGCTGCTTACTGACGAGCGATCGCAAGTCGCCCATTGCTTGCGCCTGTTTAAGCACCCCGAACGTATAAGGCTCGCCGGGAATCAGCAAATCGCTGGTGTCGTCCGCGGTTATCTGAATGAACAGGCCGTTGTTCGCTCCCCCTTTGTGCAGTTGCCCCGTGGAATGCAGGAAGCGCGGCCCGTACCCAAGCGTGGTCGCCAACTGGGAGGAATCGCGCAATTGCAGGCGCAGCGATTGCAGCGCCACCGTATGCTCAGGGGTGGGCTGAATGTACGCCATGATGGCCACATAATCCCCTGGCCGCGCCTGATTCAAGAAGGCTGCCAGGACTGCACCCACCGATGAGTCCGCCACGCCCAAGGTTGGGGCGTCGCTATAGATCCTTAATCCGTCAGATTCCAAAACGGGCTTTTCCTCCGGGAATTTTCCCTGATCGCGATACTCCGCCAGTAAGGTCCGGGTATTGTCTTTACTTTCCTGAACATTGGGCTGGTCGAAAGGATCGATTCCCAACAAAGCGCCGGCCGCGGCTGTGGCCACTTCCCAGCGGAAGAACTCAGCCCCCAGATCAAGGATATCGTGCAGGGTAATTCGAATCACCGGATGCCCGGCGGTCTCCAGGGTTTTCAGCGCTGCCTCCGTGGCCGCGTCGGCGTCAGACGCCAGCTTGATTTGCACAAAGAGCCGGTCCGGACCATAGCCTGCGGGGTCTCTCAGCGCCTCTCCCGCTACTGGCAGTATTCCCTTCCCTTCCTTGCCAGTGCTCTCCGCAATGAGCTGCTCAACCCAATCGGCAAAGGTTTCGATGACGGGAGAAATCACAAAAGTGATTTTGTCGCGGCCATTCAGGGCGGCTTCGCCAATCGCCGCGCCGAGCACAAGACCGGGATTGTCCTTCGCGGCCACACCCGCCCCGCATGCCTGCGCCATGTTGGCGGCGCGCTCCAGCAATCCCTGAACATGCACACCCGCCAGCGACGCCGGGATCATGCCAAAATTCGATAGGGCGGAATAGCGGCCGCCAATATCCGGCTGTCCCGGAAAAATGCAGCGGAACTGCTTCTCCCTGGCGAGTTTTTCCAGTGATGTTCCGGGATCAGTGATGGCCACAAAATTCTCACCGGCCTTGTCCCCCTTGATCGCACGGACGCGGTCATAGAAATATTGGAAGAAACTCATGGTCTCCGTGGTTCCACCGGACTTACTGGAGACTATAAAGAGCGTGCGGGCGACGTCGATGGAAGCTTCAATGGCCGCAACGCTGGCCGGCACAGTGGAATCAAGCACGTGCAACTGCAGGAAGCCGCGCCTGGTGCCAAAAGTGGCGCGGCACACATCGGGGCAAAGGCTGCTGCCGCCCATTCCGAGCAAAACCTGGTCAGTGAATCCCTCGCTCTTTACCGACTGGGGAAATTCCTCAAACACATCCAGTTGCTTGAGCATGGTATCCACGACGGTCAGCCATCCCAGGGCATTCTGGATTATTTTCTGGTGGCCGGGATCCTGCTTCCATAGCGTGGCGTCACGATTCCATAAACGGCTGCCAAAGTGCTTCGCGTCCAATTGGTCCAAGGCCGCGTTGGTGCCCGCCTGCAACGAACTCGTCATTACCGCAGGCGGCACGGGCGGCACCGGCGAATACTTCTTGCGCTTTTCGGCAATCGACCCCAGCAGCTTTTGGTAGTCCTTGGTAAAGGAATCCACACCCTGGTCTTCCAATTTTGCCGTAATGGCCCCCAAGTCAACCCCCACCTCGATCAACCGCTGCATTACGGAGCGGGCTTCGGCCACGCCATCCTCAATCCGCAAAGCGGGTTTGCCATGGTCGCGGTAAGCCTCCAGCGTCGCTGCCGGCATGGTATTGACGCTGTCGGGACCAACCAGTGTGTCAACGTAAAGGGTATCCCTGTACTTGGGATTCTTGGTGCCAGTGGAAGCCCAGAGCATGCGCTGCACGCGCGCGCCCTTCTTCTCCAGGGCTTGGAACCGCGAACTGGAGAAAATCTCCTTGAACTTCACGTAGGCGAGTTTGGCATTGGCAATGGCGGTCTTGCCCAGCAGGCTTTCGATGCGCTGCTTTTCTTCCGGGCTCTTCGCCCCAGCCAACCTGGCTTCCAGTTGCTGGTCAGCCATCGTATCAATGCGGCTGACAAAGAAGCTGGCCACCGAGGCAATGCGGTTAAGCGGCTTGCCATCGCGGGCCAGTTTTTCCAGGGCGGCAAGATACGCCAGGGCCACTTGCTCGTAGCGAGCGATGCCGAACAGCAGGGTGATGTTAATGTTGATGCCGTCGCTCAGCAGTTGTTCAATGGCGGGCAGTCCTTCGCGTGTTCCCGGAACCTTCACGAGAACGTTCGGGCGGTCAACCTCGGCCCACAGGCGGCGCGCTTCCGCAATGGTGCCTTGCGTATCGCGTGCCAGGGTGGGCGCAACTTCGATGCTGACAAAACCATCCCGGCCTTCCGTGGAGTTATAGGTTGGGCGAAAGAGATCGGCGGCGGTACGAATATCCTCGACTTCCAGCGCTTCAAAAATGGCGGGCGTTTCTTTGCCGGCTTCCACCAGCCTCCGGATCGTCTCGTCATAATCGTCGGCGGCGGCGATGGCCTTCTCGAAAATGCTGGGATTGGATGTTATGCCTGAAACCCCGTCGTTATCGATCAACCCCTTGATATGTCCGGAGATCAGATCCAGGCGGCGGATGTAATCGAACCAAACGCTCTGGCCCAGGCTATTCAGTACTCGCAGTGGATTGCTGCTCATAAGAAAATTCTCCTCCCCCATTGTCGCCGCGCGGGCACAGGAACGCTCGCCTGTGCCGAATGCACCACGACGCCGGGGCACAGGCAAAATTGCCTGTGCCAGCGTCAAATATCAGATGAGTAAGAACACCAGCCCTTGCACTCTCAGAACCGACTAACGGCCTAAAACCTTGTGCGCGAGTTCGGTGATATGCGCACCGGTAAAGCCCAACTTCTCCGCAATAACCTTATACGGAGCGGACGCGCCAAAACGATTGATTCCGTGCACTGCGCCCTTGGGCCCCACATACCGCTCCCATCCGAAAGTCACACCGGCCTCCACGGCCAGGCGCGCCGTCACGTTCGGCGGCAGGACTTCATCCTTGTATGATTGCGGCTGGGTTTCAAACAGGTCCCACGAAGGCATGCTCACCACGCGGGCGGCGACGCCTTCCGCGCTCAATTTCTCGTAAGCCTCGAGCGTCGGCGCCACCTCGGATCCGGTGGCAATCAGAATGAGTTCCGGAGTCTTGCCCTTGGCATCGGCAAGAATGTAAGCGCCCTTTTCCAGCCCGTCCGCCGAAGCATACTTGGTGCGGTCGATGATCGGCAGGACCTGGCGAGACAACATCAAAGCCACAGCGCCTTTGTGTTCAATAGCCACGCGCCAGGCCGCACCGGTTTCATTGGCGTCGGCCGGCCGGATGGAGCAAAGACGGGGAATGGCCCGGCACGCCGCCAGGTGTTCAATCGGCTCATGCGTGGGCCCGTCCTCGCCCAGGAAAACGCTGTCATGCGTAAAGACGAAAATCGCGTGGGCGCCCATCATCGCCGCGAGACGCAGCGAGGGCCGAAGGTAGTCAGAAAACACGAAGAACGTGGCGCCGTAAGGAATCAATCCGCTAAGGGCCATGCCATTGAGCGCTGCCCCCATGGCATGTTCGCGAACGCCAAAGTGGAAATTGCGTCCGTCGTAGCTGCCGGGCGCAAAGTCCTTTTCGCCTTTGATCAAAGTGTTGGTGGAAGGAGCCAGATCCGCCGAGCCGCCGAGCAAAGTGGGAAGAACGGGTGATATAGCGTTCAAAACCTTGCCTGACGCCGACCGCGTCGCAATGGGCTTATCCGTAGGGCTGAAGGTGGGAATCTTCGCCTGCCATCCAGCGGGCAGTTCACCCTTGGTAAATCGATCCCATTCGGCCGCGAGGTCCGGAAACGCCTGGCGGTAGGCGGCCAACTTGGTTTGCCACTTGGCCTCCGCCTCCTGACCCTTGGCGGTGGCTTCCTGAAGATGCGCGCGCGCCTCATCGGGCACCAGGAACGCCGGTTCCACGGGCCAGCCCAGGTTCTCCTTGGTAAGTTTTACTTCCTCGACACCGAGCGGGCTTCCGTGAGCTTCGCCGGTATCGTGCTTGTTGGGACTGCCGTAGCCAATGTGGGTGCGAACCATGATAATCGACGGACGTCCACGCTCTGCCTGGGCAGCGCGGATCGCTGCGTCAATGGCATCCAAATCGTTTCCATCTGCGACCTTTTGCACAAACCAGCCGTAGGCCTCAAAACGCTTGCCGCGATCCTCCGTAAAGGCAAGCTCGGTGGAACCTTCAATGGAAATGTGATTGTCATCGTAGAAATAGATCAGGTTGTCGAGCTGCATATGACCCGCCATTGAAGCGGCTTCCGATGACACACCTTCCATCAAGCAGCCATCACCCGCAATGGCATAAACGTTGTAATCCACAATCTCGTGGCCGGGGCGGTTGAAATGCGCGGCAAGATATTTCTGGGCAATCGCCATGCCAACGCCATTGCCAAAGCCCTGTCCCAGCGGACCCGTGGTGGTCTCAATTCCGGGAATCAGCCAATGCTCGGGATGGCCGGGAGTCTTGCTTCCCCACTGCCGGAACTGTTTCAGTTCCTCCATGGGCATGTCGTAGCCCGTGAGATGAAGCAAGCTGTACAGCAGCATCGAGCCATGCCCCGCGGACAACACGAAACGATCACGGTTCGGCCAGGCCGGCTGGGTGGGATTATGCTTCAGGAAACGCGTCCAGAGCACGTACGCCATGGGCGCCGCTCCCATGGGCATGCCCGGATGGCCGGAATTGGCCTTCTGTACGCCATCCACGGCGAGGAAACGAATAGTGTTGATGCAAAGCTGATCGAGTTGTGCCGGGCTTAATGCGGTAGGTGTAGCGGTTTGACCTGCCAAGAGATTAGTCCTCCACGGGAATAAGATCTATTGAAAATACTATGCGAATGAATTGTGCCACTTCCCTGCTCAGCTCTTCCCGGACCCCACATCTATTTAGATGCTCTTGAGGCCGTAAAAGGTCGAACTGAAGAAGGCAACTATTATATACCGTTGCATAGAAAGTTTGCAGGAAGATGAAATTTAGTCACGGGTGGAGGAAATTCTGCATATTCCACACGGCCCGAAATAGGATTTCGCCTGGTTTGAGGAGTACAATGGAGCACAACGAGGTCGTCAAATGCAAAGATTCTGCGCTTCTGCAATGGCACTTCTGTGGTTATGCACGCAGCCGCTCGCCTTATGCGCGGGTGACGGCAGAGGGGACATCCGCTTCCAGTCGGCGCAAGCCGCATCCGTTGAAGACATCACAAAGCCCAACTTCAGCATCGCCAATGGAACGGTGGTTCTGGATGTTCTGGTATCTGAAAAAGGTGACGTAAGAAGTGTTCAGGTGCGGCGTGACATTGTTTCTCTAACGGAGGTGGCAGTCGCTTCAGTAAGAACTTGGAAGTTCGAGCCCGCCCAGTTGAGGGGTACAGCCGTTACGTCAAGAATCACCGTAGCAGTTACATTTAACCCGGCATCGACCCTCGCAGAAAACATCCCACTGCCGCCTCTGCTTCCCCAGAACGACGAGGTCCGAATCAGATTAGGTTTTCAACCCGTTGAAGTAACTTTTGCGGCGTTTCCGAGGTATCCGGACACCGCAATTAATCCTGGGACCGTCATTATTCAAGCCACCATCGACGAAGCAGGCATTCTGAATAGCCCCAAGGTGCTTCGTGATGCTCCACCATTCACGGACAAGGCCCTTCGAGCACTGGGAGGCTGGAAGTTCCTGCCCGCCAGGCTGAGAGGAGGACCGGTCAAATCCAAAGTCATCTTTGCCTTTGTATTTAGATTGCCGATACCTCCGCTCGCTCTCCAGTGGTGATTTCCCGCGAAGGCCCGAGCAGATGGCCCGCGCCGTGGAACCGCCGAAGAATCTTGCGTTGTGGATGCCGTGGAATTATCGCCAGAACCTACCGCAAGCCAGTTCAGGTTAGCATCCCTCCTAATCCCACATTGGAAGTGGAATGCCTCTCGCCAAGCCTTGAACCATGGTTCGGGCAGGCCTGATTCACCCCTTCAGAATGATCCCAAAACGCGCGATTTCGAGATCCAAATTCGGTAGGTTTCTTGGCCACCCCTCCCGACGGGCCAAGGCTGAGCTGCGCGTGGGTCTTTAATCGTCCTCGCTGATGCCGCCTCGGGCGAAGGTGGGCTCAGTGCCGGGATTCCAGTCTTAGCAAGAACGGCCGCATCTGCCGAGGAGGCCACCCATATCGCAGCAGCCAGGCTCCAGTCAGGAGGAGGTGTTAAACTGGGGTCCATCGTCATGCATCGCCGTTGTAAGCTCGCCCCCCCCCGGGCTAATAAATCCGAAAGCTGCAACTCTACCTCGCTGCCCCCCTTCCTTGGTCGAGGCAGAACTTTGGGGGATCGCTGTGGTTACTGGGCTTGCTGGTCAAGCACCAGCACCCAATCTTGATCTCCTGCGCTGTTTGCTCCGTTTGTTCCCGGCGTCGTAAAATTCAGTGTACCAGAGTTTACAAACGGGGAACCGGAGATGGTCGTATAAGTCCCTCCCATCGCGCCGTTTGAGGGATCAAACCAGCGTGCCCGCATCGGTCCACTGAATGCCCCCATGTTCACCGTGATGGTAACGGCGGAAGGCGGGTTCGTGTTCCCCGGGCAATAAATGATCGCCAGGCTCCCGTTTGTCAGCCAACCGGTCGAGCAGTAGTTGTTCTGCGCGAGGTCCAGACTGCTGCCGTCATACGTCCCGAATCCTGCCGTCACCACCGAGTGATTCGAGCCTATGTTGCAGTTTGTAGTACAATCGGGCACCAGATTCCACCATGGATACGACGCGAAGAAGCTGTTAATTCCGGCGATCTGCAACGCTCCGGCACTATCAAGGCTGGTCTTCCAGTAGGAATCGAACGGGTAGATGTCTTTGTTCCCCCATATTTGACCTACGCCGCCGGAGGTCAGGGTCCAATACGCCTGTTCGCGCAGAACATAGGGTCCCGCCGGACCGGGAAGCCCGCCCGTGTCGTTTTCTCCCTCATAGTTTGCTTCTATCAAGAAAGCAGGCAACGTCGGAGTGCTCTTATATGCTTGAAGAACCTCATCGTAAGTTCCGGAGTACGTATAGGCGGAGTCCATCGTCATCACACCGTTCAAGAGGGTGTCCTGATTGCCGTAGCTAAAATTGTAGTTTAGTTCAATAGTCTGCAGGTGGTTCGCATCGACACTGGCGATCCCCAGCATGACTTGGTAAATCAGGTTGTTGTCGGTGCTGCTGGTATTCCACGTCTGGAAGTCATTGGCGTGGTGCCAGATGATGTTGGGAAAGTTCTTGTACCGATTGCCGAGATACACGCCGTAGTTGTAGCATTTCGTGGCTCCGTTGTTGCGAAAAGTCTGCATGAAACCGTAAAGTTCGGTGGGGTCAAAGAGAACGACCAGGCCGTTGTTTGCCGCCAGGTTCACGACGGCATCGACCTCCGACCAGTAAGCGCTATTAGGCGTCGAAAGATCGAAATTCGACGGATCAGAACCACTGGTAAACGGAAGAGTTCCATCCAGAGCCGATCCATTTGCCGGGCATTGATCGAAGGCACACGGAAAGGCGATTAACGTTGCATTGAAGCCTCTGGCCTGGCGATCGGCCATGTAAACAGCCATATCCGAAGGCCCCAGGCGTCCCATCATCTCCCAGGCCGCATCTCCCATCAGTAACCAAGGCTGATTATTTTGATCGACGAGATAGCGCCCGTTCGAGCTGGCCTTCACGGGCAGGACAAATCCCCCGGCGGCGCTTCCACTCCCGCTCAAGCTCACCGTCTGCGGGCTGCCGGACGCGTTGTCCGTGATGGTCACCGAGGCCGTGCGGATTCCACTGGAGGAGGGCGCAAACGTCAGGCTCATCGTGCAGTTGCCTCCTGCCGCTACCGAAGCGCCGCAGGTGTCGGTCTCAGAAAAGTCGCTGGCATTCGCTCCCGTAATTGTAATGCTGGTGATGCTCAAGGCCGAATTACCAGTATTGCTCACCGTTACGGTCTCAGGTGCACCAGGTGCGCCCACTGTCTGGCTACCGAAGGTCATGCTCGTGGGTGAAAGACTTACCACAGGAGCCGTGCCTGTACCGTTCAGGCTCACCATCTGCGGGCTACCCGCTGCGTTGTCCGTGATACTGATCGAGGCTGTGCGGCCTCCCGTGGTGGATGGGGTGAACAACACCGCGATGGTGCAGAAGCTCCCCGCAGCCACCGGGCTACCACAGGTGTCGGTCTCGGAAAAGTCGCCCGCGTTGGCCCCTGTCACTGCCACGCTGGTGACGTTGAGCAGGGTGTTGCCTGAATTGTTCAGGGTGACCGTCTGAGCCGTGCTCGTGGTTTGTAGTAATTGGTTGCCGAAGTTCAGGTTGGACACAGAAAGATTGACGATGGAATTCGTCGCCGTGAAGTTAAGCGCATTCGACGTCCCCCCACCTGGCGCAGGATTCGTCACCACCACCGCATACGTCCCCGCCGTGCCTTGATCCGCCACGCTTAAGGCAATGCTCAGTTGCGTTGCGCTCACATACGTGGCCGTGTGTGCTACCGCGTTGTAAGTCACCGTCGAGGTGGGAAGGAAGTTTGTCCCATTGATCGTCAACATCTGTGCCGCTGCCCCGGTAGTAGCCAAAGCCGGGGAAATACTCGCGATGGTTGGCACGCGATTGTTGACCGTGAAGTTAAGAGCGTTCGAAGCTCCTCCACCCGGTGCGGGATTCGTTGCCACCACCGCATACGTCCCTGCCGTGCCTTGATCCACCGCGCTCAAGGTGATGCTCAGTTGCGTTGCGCTCACATACGTGGCCGTGTGTGCTGCCCCGTTATAGGTCGCCGTTGAGCTGGCAAGAAAATTCGTCCCATTGATCGTCAGCGTCTGCGCCGCGGCTCCGGCAGTGGCGGAAGCTGGGGATAGGCTCGTGACACTTGGCACGGGATTGCTGCCTGTGCCGGTGAGGCTCACAGTCTGTGGGCTGCCGGTGGCGTTGTCAGTAAAGGTGACGGCGGCGGTGCGAGTTCCAGTCGCGGTCGGCTTAAAAGTCACGCTGATCGTGCAGTTGGTTCCTTTCGCTACGCTTGACCCGCAATTGTTGGTTTGGGCAAAGTCGCTGGCATTTGCGCCCGTGAGTGCAATGCTGGTAAGGGTTAAGGCCGAACTGCCGGTGTTGCTCAGGGTTATGGTCTGAACCGCACTGGTGACGCCGACCGCTTGGCTTGCGAAAGTGAGACTGGTGGGAGAAAGGCTGGCGACAGCCCCCGTGCCACCAGACCCTGTCCCTTTGAATGTCACGACCGTGGCCGACCAGATGTCAGATACATTAAGACTCGCCGTCGCATTGGTCGTGAGGGTGGTGATCGCTACCAGGTCG
>JARLGN010000391.1 GCA_031292775.1 Acidobacteriota bacterium
CTTATCCACGTCCAGGTTGAGGCCTTGCAGCACGTGGATCTGTTCGCCACCCCGCCGGTAGGTCTTGTCGAGGCCACGAACCTGGATCAGACCCGAAGAATTCCCGTTGATATTGACGCTCACCATGTTTTGCTCCTGATGCTAGACACTAGACGGTATACGGTATACGGCTCTTCGCACCTGCCGTATTCCCTCTACCGACTACCACTTGCTACTGTGTGCGGACCTCCACCTTCTCGCTATCTTGCAGGTTTTCCGGGCCGCTTACGACGAGCAAATCGCCTTCGTTCACGCCGGCAATGACCTCCATGTCGCCCCCGATCCCACGGCCGAGGCTGACGGCACGGCGCTCAAGCTTTCCATCGCGCACCGCAAACACATAGGAGTTGCCAGTTGCACCATGCACGGCGCTCTTCGGGATGAGGGCCTTGGCCGCTGTGGCTTGGTCCTGGTCTTTGCCCTTCTTCCGAGGGGGTTCTTCGCTGAGGAATGCCACCTTCACGCCCATGTCGGGAAGAATCCGCGGATCAAGCTTATCGAAAGAAATTCGTACTTTCACCGTGGCCTTCTGGCGGTCGGCGGTGGGGATGATGGTGCGCACATGCGAAGGGATCTGCCAATCGGGATAGGCATCGAGCGTGGCCGTGACCTTCTGGCCGGGCTGAACACGGGCGATATAAGCCTCATTCACGTCCACTTCGATCTCATTTGAATTCATGTCGACAATGGTGGCGATGCCGGTGCGGGTAAAGCCGCCGCCCGCGGAAAGGGGCGAGACCATTTCACCCACCTGAGCGTCCTTGGAAACGATAATTCCGCTGAAGGGCGCGCGGATAACGCAGTTGTCCACGTTTTGTTGGGCCTGCTCGATGCGGGTTGCGGAAGCTTCCACTTGGTCTCTGGCCAAAGCAATCTTGGCTTTGAGACTGTCGACGTTGGTCGCGGCGATGTCCAGAGCATCCTGGCTCTGCACCTGGGCAGCGTGGAGTTGCTGGGTGCGATGAAGCGCGAGTTGGGCATACTTCAATTGCACTTGGAGATCGGCGATGGCGCCCTGCGCTGATTTGCGATCAGCGATGGCCGAGTCGAGCGCGCGCTTGGTATCGGAATCATCCAGCGTGGCGAGAAGTTGGCCTTCCCGGACGCTCATGCCTTCATCAAAGAGAACGCTGGTAACGCGGCCGGTGATTTTTGCGGCCACCGTGGCGCGGCGGCGGGGCGTAACGTAGCCGCTGGCGTTGAGCAGAGTTTCCGCCTGCTGGCTGTTCGCTGCGCGTGCCGCGGCAACCTCCACAACAGGCTGCCGGTACCGCAAGGCGAATACACCTCCGGCGAGCAAAACCAGCACTCCCAGGGAGGCCGAAATTATGCGCCAGAACTTGCTCCCCGACCTGCCGGAGCGGTGGGCGTCGTCAATCCTCAACGAAGATAGGTCACCGACTGGCATATAAAAAGTAATGCCCTTAAATCCAAGATTTTGAAAAAGACCGCTACACCCTGCAGCGGAGGAAGTGCCGGGATTCGGAAGTAGCCGGCACCCCTTCGCATCTCTTTCCATTTTGCCTTACGGCGCGCATCCCTGCCAGTGAAAAATCCGCGGCAAACTCCGCCATGTTACAAGTACGCTCCGGCGCGAACTGGAGTCTGGCGATTACGCACCTTGGAGGGCATCCACGCAACGGCAGGCGGAAGTCCAACGGCTCCCTTCTTCACTACTATTGAGGATTGCAGAATATCGTGACAAGCATCGCAGCGCCGGCAAGATGGCGGCGTTACGATAACATCAGGATAATTGCCGTCTCCACGCCAAAATGCACCGAACCCATGGGTCACTCCATTGCGCCGGAAGGCGGGTTTCACCTATAATGCTGTTTGTTGCTGAACGGTCAGGAATCACACTATGGCATCACCGATTGTCCAAAAGCTCCAGGAAGAGATTCTAGCTCTGGAGCACGAAATGAACCACGAACTGCCCAACGAGCTGAAGCGCGCACGGGCCTTGGGAGATTTGAGCGAAAACGCCGAGTACAGCATGGCGAAGGAGCGTCAGTCATTTGTTAGCGCCCGCTTGATGCAGCTCAAGAATCGTCTGGCTGACCTTTCCCTCATCAACATGAACAACATCCCGAGGGACCGCATCGCCTTTGGCTCGAAGGTGACGCTGTATGACGTCGACCGCGATGTGAATATTGAGTACCGCTTGGTTACCAGCGAGGAAGCAGACGTAAGCAAGGGACTGATTTCCACGACCTCACCTATTGGCCGGGGCCTGATGGGCAAGAAGGTGGGGGATGCAGTTACCGTAACCACGCCAAACGGTTCCCGCGAATTCGAGGTCCGCGCCGTCATGACCTTTCACGACCAGGCACTTTAACCTCCCGCGGATTCCCTCCCGCTTGGGACGCGGAGACCCCCATGCTAACGCGAAAAATTGGCGACACTCTGAAGTACGTCCTTGACGCAATTGTTCGCGGATTTGCCGCCAGCGGCATCAACCCCAACTTCCTCACTTTCATCGGATTTGCCATCAATTGCCTGGCGGCGTATCTGTTCGCCTCCGGGTATTTCCGCTGGGCGGGCGCCACCATCATCCTGGCCGGTCTTTTCGA
>JARLGN010000392.1 GCA_031292775.1 Acidobacteriota bacterium
GCGGCGCGTGAGGAACGCCGGCGGCAGGGACAAAATCCGGATTGCCATCGATCGGATCGGCGGCCGCCCAGTGCAGCAGCACCTGTCCATCCGCCCCGGTTACGGTGATTTCAATCTTATTTTTGGCCGCTGGCAGATCCGCTACCGGCACATCCACCTTCACCGTCGTCATCGGCACGAGCCCCACCGGGCCGTAATCCTTCAAAACCTCCGTCCCCAACTTCACTCGTACGTGCACTCCCGCAGTTGCCTCCGTGGGAAAGAGGGAAAATCCCACATGCTGAGGCACGGATCCCGCCGCCTTGATGAAGCTCGCATTCAGGGCCAGGCGCGGGGTGGCTTCCACAAAACCGTCACCCATTCCCCGCAGGGGATACCAGTATTCCGTGAAGGACACCACGTTGCGCGGCGGCATGAACTCAGAGGTCAACTGCGTTTCAAAGCGGCCCGCCTGAATTTCGTTATAAGCCCCATCGTGGTCGGTAAGCAGGTCCGTCCAAATCATTCCATCGTCACCCACTCCCCAGGTCCAAGTCTTCTTGCCCAGGACTTCCCGGAAGTCCGCCACATGCACAACGCCGTAATCCGACTTCTCGTAATAGGCCCCAAAGAAATTGCGATGTACCTGGCGTCCAAAGAGCGAGGTAGGGTGTCGGACGTTCTTGTACCAGCTATAGTCAACACCGTCCTGGACTGGGAACGACCAGATCTCCTCGTGCGAGTGCGGATTGGCCTCTCGCATGGGGTATATGAACCGCATATCGTCGGTCGCCGGAACCGCCGTGTTCGCCCAATACCAGTAGGGATTGGTCAGCCCCGTGTCATTGAAGAGTGTCACGTGCTGTTCGAGCCGCGCCAGGCCCGGGCGGAGCGTTAAGGCCACTTCCCAGTGCATTTCAGTAACAAGGTCGATGTCACCCACTACCACAGTGGCGCTGCCGTCGGCATTCTGCGTCGTGGTAAAAGCCACGGGCGAAACCGTCACCACGGTGTGCCCGTTGGGGAAATTGAACTCCATGCCCCCTGATACCCATGCTCCACGCAGCGACACCAAACCGTATTTCACCACATTGTTACGGTAAAATACCTCGTGCTTATTCACTTTGTCGTACAGGGAATAAAGGTGCCCGCCCAATTCCGGCAGAACAATGGCCTTCAGGAACTCATTCTCCAGATAGATAGCCTTGTAACTCTTGACCTCGCGCCGGTCGGTTAGATCATCCAGCAGGGTGTAAGGATAGATGCGCACCTTGTTCCCCAGGGGAAACGGCGGGTTGGGATCTTCCGCTCCGAGAAGATAAGTCGGAATTTCGAGCGTACCTACCTGAACGTGAACGTTCTCAGCGAAAGCGGGCAGGCAGCCTGCAAGCAGGCCCAACAGAGCAATCAAGATCACTTTTACAGGTCGCATGGGATGACTCCAGAGGAAGTGGACATCAGTGTGGATCGTAGGGCAATCGACATCGCTGCTTACTCTAGCTGAATCGGGCTTTCGAAAGCAATCAGAAGACTTCCAAATGCCTGGCAAAAAGGTCTGACAAATTTTCGTGGGTGTGGTATTGTCCGACGATTTCCCGGCGGGAATGGGCTGGCCGAAAACAGAGAGGCAGTTGCATTTCTATGGCTTCCAAACGAATTCGTTGGTGGATTGTGTGGACCCTATTCGGTTCCACGGTGGTCAACTACATCGACCGCCAAACCTTGTCGGTTCTGGCCCCGGTCATTTCCCGCGAACTTCATTTCAGCAACACCGACCTCTCGAGAATATTTTCCGCCTTTCAGCTTTCCTACGCTGGCATGTGGCTGATTGGCGGCGTGTTGCTTGATGTAATTGGCACCCGGTTGGGGATGGCATTGGCCGTCATTTGGTGGTCCCTTATCAGCATGCTCACCGGATTTGCGAACTCGGTGGCGACCTTCGGGGCATTTCGTTTTCTATTGGGATTTGGCGAGGGCTGCAACTGGCCTGGCGCCAGCAAAACTGTGGCGGAATGGTTCCCGGCCAAGGAGCGGGGCGTGGCTGTCGCCATCTTCGATAGCGGATCAAGTGTGGGCGGGGCGATCGCGGTGGTCCTGATCCCATTGATTGCCTATCACTTCGGGTGGCGTTACGCATTTTACCAGTCCGGAGTGCTGGGACTTTTGTGGCTTACCGCCTGGCTCCTGATTTATAAGCCGCTCGACCGCCATCCGCGGGTCACCGCCGAGGAGCGCGCGCTGATCGTGGCGGGGCGCGATACCCCCATAGTCTCCGCCGAAAAGGGAATGGCTCGATGGCTTGCCCTGCTGAAGCAGCCGAATGTTTGGGGAATTATTCTCGGCCGCTCCCTTACCGACCCCATCTGGTGGTTCTACCTCTTTTGGCTCCCGAAATACCTCACCGACGCCCGGGGATTCAGCCTGAAGCAGATTGCCGCATTCGCGTGGCTTCCCTTCGTGGCGGCGGATTTGGGAAACTTCACCGGGGGGTTCGCTTCTGGCTTCCTAATCAAGCGCGGCATGCCAGTCGTGCGGGCGCGAAAATGGGTTTGCGTCGTCAGTTCCCTGCCCATCCTCGCTGGCATCCCCGCGGCCAGGGCCCACAGCCCTTATGCAGCGCTCTTTCTGATTAGTTTTGCGGTGTGGGGCTACGCGAGTTGGTCAACCATGGGTCTTACCTTCCCCTCCGACTTGTTCCCACAGGACGTCGTCGCCACCGTAACCGGCTTCAGTGGACTGGCTGCAGGCTTGGCGGGAGTCGGCTTTACCCTGCTGGTGGGATGGTCGGTGGATAAGTTCTCCTACTACCCCGCGTTCTTTCTGGCGGCAACCGTGCCCATGTTAGCCACCGTCAGCGTGCTTCTGCTGATTCGCCCACCGCGAGTGGAGGGTGTGCAGCCAGCAGCTAGTTGAAGGCGGCAGGCAGTCCCGCCACCGGCGGGGGCCGGAGTGAATAGTCTGTGACTTGTGTTAGTCACCGGCCGGTGGGCAAGCCTTGCGACCCCCTCACCCCCGGCCCCTCCCCCCAAAGGGGCGAGGGGAGAGGTAACTTAAATCTACTTCCCTCGCCCCTTTGGGGGAGAGGGTGGACCGCAACCGGCGCTTTCACCAGCCGGGGCGGGACGGGTGAGGGGGTCAAAACCCAAGTGCTGCGGAAGTAGTCACAGGCCAGGATTTCCTAGGGAGCGCTCACGCGGGTGGGATTACGTGGAGTAACACTTCTGATCCGATGTCCATTGGGGAGAAAGAACTAGTAATTGGCAGAGGTGCTGAGTCGGCCCAGCACCTCTGCCAGGTAGATCTATCGTTGAATGCGAGCCGAACCGCCTTTGGCGAAGGCGCGAACCTGTTCGACCGTGGCCATAGTCGTGTCACCGGGGTAGGTCGTCAGCAAAGCGCCGTGGGCCCAACCCAGCTTCACCGCCTCTTCCGGTTCCTCCCCGGATAGCAATCCGTAGAAGAACCCGGAAGCAAAGCCATCGCCGCCGCCGACCCGATCGAGAACGTCGAGCTCGGCGGTTGGCGCCAGGTAGGTCTTGCCATCGATCCAAGCCACCGCGCTCCAGTTATGCCGGTTGCTCGAGCGGACCTCGCGGAGGGTGGTGGCCACGATTTTCACGTGGGGGAGTTTCGCCACCACGTTATTAATCATGCCGAAGAAGGCGCTGGGATCGAGCTTGGATTTCGCCGCGACTTCCGGACCGGGAATGCCCAAGCCCATTTGCAGGTCCTCTTCGTTCCCCACCAGGACGTCCACGTGCTCGACGATTTTCGCGATCACGGCAAGTGCCCGCTCGTGCCCGCCCCAGATGTTCCAGAGTTTGGCGCGGTAGTTCAGGTCGAATGAGGTGATCGCACCCGCCGCTTTGGCCGCCTTCATACCCTCGGCAATCAACTCGCCGGTTGTTTCCGACAGCGCCGCAAAGATCCCGCCACTGTGAAACCAGCGAACGCCGGCGCCGAAGATGGTCTTCCAATCAAAATCGCCGGGTTTCAGCATGGCCCCGGCTTCGTTGGCGCGGTTATAGAAAACCACGGGAGCGCGCACGCCGAAGCCGCGATCGCTGTACACGGCAGCCATGTTGGGACTATTTACGCCGTTGTGCTTGAAGTACTTGTAGAACGGCTTTACGCCCATGGCCCGCACCCGCTCGGCAATCAGATCGCCGACAGGGTAATCCACCATCGCCGACGCCACGCCCGTTTTCAGGCGAAAGCAATCAGCCAGGTTGGCGGCGCAGTTGAACTCACCACCGCTGACGTGAATTTTGCACTCGGTGGCCTTACGGAACGGAATGATCCCGGGATCAAGCCGGTGAACAAGGGCCCCCAAGGATAGGAAATCCAAGGCGCCCGAAGGTTGAATATTAAGTCCGTATTTCATTATGAGATCCTTTTCTTGTGCTAACAGCCGGCAGCTAACAGCTTACAGTAGCCATTCACTGCGCCCCATTCTTCCGCCATCCATGAGGCCGGCAAGTTCGCAACTACTGTGAGCTCTTAGCCGCCGGCTGTCTGCCAGATAATTACTGCTGCCTAAACAGTGTACTGACCGGAAGCTACCTTACCCCCGTGTCCTGTCCAGTTGGTGTGGAAGAACTTGCCGCGCGGCTGGTCCACACGTTCATAGGTGTGCGCACCGAAGAAGTCACGCTGCGCCTGGAGCAGGTTGGCAGGCAGGCGTCCGGTCCGGTAGCCGTCGTAAAACGCCAGCGCCGTCGTGAATGCGGGTGTTGGCACTCCACCTTTGACCGCGTGGTTGATGGCACGCCGCCAGCCCGCCTGGTACTTGGTTAAAGCCTTGGTGAAGAATTTATCAACCAGCAGGTTGCTGAGCTGCGGATTCTTGTCGTAGGCCTTTTTGATCTCGCCCAGGAAACGGCTGCGAATGATGCATCCGCCGCGCCACATCAGGGCAATGCCTCCAAAATTCAGGTTCCATTTTTGATCCTTGGCGGCCTCCCGCAGCAGCATGTAACCCTGTGCGTAGGAAATAATCTTGGAGCAATAGAGCGCCCGCCGAACCTCTTCCACAAACGAGGCGCGGTCGAGCTTTTTGGCGGAGATCCGGGGTCCCTTCAATATGGCCGAGGCGGCAACACGCTCCTCTTTGATCGCTGACAGGCAGCGGGAAAACACGGCTTCCCCAATCAGCGTCACCGGCATGCCCAGGTCCAGGGCGCTGAGGCAGGTCCACTTGCCCGTGCCTTTCTGCCCGGCGGTGTCCAGAATCTTGTCCACAATGGGAGTGCCGTCTTCGTCTTTCTTGGCAAAGATCTGGCTGGTGATGTCGATGAGGTAGCTATCGAGTTCACCTTTGTTCCATTCCGTGAAAACTTCGTGCAATTCATCGGCATTAAGCCCCAGAACGTCTTTCATTAATTGGTAAGCCTCGCAGATCAGTTGCATGTCGCCGTACTCAATGCCGTTGTGAACCATCTTCACGTAATGTCCGGCGCCGTCTTCACCCACCCATTCGCAGCAGGGGGTGCCATCCTCGACTTTCGCGGCGATGGCCTGGAAGATTTCCTTTACGTGCGGCCATGCGGCGGGGTTGCCACCCGGCATAATTGATGGCCCATTGCGCGCGCCTTCCTCACCTCCGGATACGCCCGTGCCGATGAAGAGGAATCCCTTTTCGGCAAGGTACTTGGTGCGGCGGCTGGAATCCGGCCAGTGGGAGTTGCCGCCGTCGATGATGATGTCGCCCGGTGCGAGGTGCGGCAGAATCTCCTCAATCATATTGTCGACGGCGGCTCCGGCCTTCACCATCAGCATGATGCGCCGCGGTGATTTGAGAAGTTGAACAAACTCCGCCATTGAATGCGCGCCCACCACCTGAGTGCCAGCGGCTTCGTTCTTAATGAAATCGTCCACCTTCGACACGGTGCGGTTGAATACCGCCACCTTGTAACCATGGTCGTTCATGTTCAAGACCAGGTTCTGGCCCATGACCGCCAGACCGATCAGTCCAATATCGCAACTTCCGTTTGACATAGTTCCTCCCACCAAATTTGTGGCACGGTCATCGTGCCCAGACAAACCTCGGACCCTCCGACCCCTGCGTTATGAGGGCTTCCCGCATGGAACAATCCAGGGTCTAAACTTCCCGACGCTGGGAGCGTTTCAACAACGCCGCGTCATAAAGACTCGCGCACCCCCTCGGGGTTTCATATTTTATCCAAACTTGCGGCTTTTGTATCCCTAAGTTTTGGGCCAGGGGCTCAGTAACGACACCCTGTCGCTCCAAGGACATCCTTCCTGGCCATACCGGTCCACTTTTCGGCGCATTCGCCCAACGCTTGAGCGCCAGCCGCATGCATCGACCGCACCCGGTAACTGTGGTATAAAACAGCGGCGATGAAACTCAACCTCTTCAAGGCCGGCATTGCAGTCTGTCTCTTGATCCTCCTGGGCGGAGCGATACTGCAAACGGTGGGGGGCTCTCCCAACGGGTGGGGCGTTGATGACGCCTTCATTAGTTACCGTTATGCAAGGAATCTTGAGGCGGGAAAAGGGCTGGTCTTCAACCCGGGAGAACGGGTGGAGGCCTATAGCAATTTTCTTTATGTGTTACTGATGGTTCCGGCGTTCTGGGTAACCAATAATGACGGCGCCTACTTCTTCTCTTTTTTTCTCAATCTGATCTTCGCCACGGCTGCTTTCCTGCTTTTTGTTGGCCACCTTCGCCGTAGGTTGGGGGAGAGCGCCGCTCTGGCGGGAGCTTTTCTTTTCGCCCTCTGCCTGCCGCTTTGGGTCGCAGTGGCATGGGGTCTGGAAACGCCCCTGGTGCTAGCCGTCTCCATCGCCGTCTGGATAGCAGCGGAGCAAGTTGCCTCCGAGCCGACTCCTCGTGCGGTTAGCCTGCTATGTGTGGCGATGGCGCTCTCCCTGCTGGCGCGTGCGGACGGGTTCATCATTGTTGGGGTTGCCCTGTTTTATCTGGCCCTGAAGAGACGATTTCGTGCCCTGATGATCGGCACTGCCGTCGTCGTCGCCACTTTGGCAATTTACGAGGTTTGGAAATACGCCTACTACGGAAACCTGCTGCCCAACACTTACTACGTCAAGGTCGCCGGACCGATCGGACCACGCATCGTTCACGCCTACCGACAATTGAGCACCATCGCCATGTTCGAAGGACTTCTGCCTTTCCTCCTCGTCCTCCCCTTCGCCCTGGCAGAGGAAATCCGCAAGGCTCCCAAAGGCTTCTGGCGACTCACCGCGGCGATCCGGTTCGATCTGATCTTTCCCTTCGTCTGGTTGGCCTACTGGTTCTATATCGGCGGGGATCTTTATTGGGACAGGTTCCTGATCATCCTCTACCCGCTTGGAATTTTCGCCTTGCTGAAGTTCTTTGCCGGGAATGCCAGGGGGAAAATCCTGGCGTTTGTCGTCGTAGTGTTGGCGATGATGGAGGCCGCACCTCCTTTCAGGATGGATGGCAGATTCCATTACCAATTTGACCGGTACGACTGTTGGATTGTCACGGGCAAATTTCTAGGGGCGAAATTTCCCGGCAAGACACTCGCCACCGGGGCCATCGGGAAGATTCCCTTTTTTTCGGGCCTCTACACGGAGGATATGCTGGGACTTAATGATCCGGTCCTGGCACACCGGTCTGTGACCGACGACGACTTTGACCCTGGCGGTATGAAGTTCGACCCGGATTACACCCTCTCGCGCCAACCTGACTTGATCGCCAACTGGATTCACGAAAGTCTCGACATGACTTACGACCTGACCAGGAGAAAGTACGAAAAGGCTGGCTACCAGATCGGGTTCCTGGTCAATACGGGCGCGACACGTCC
>JARLGN010000393.1 GCA_031292775.1 Acidobacteriota bacterium
AATCATTCCCGGCCCGCCGATCCTCCCCGGCACTTCGCTACGAATCGCACGAATATTTCGCGCTGCTCGGCGGATCCGTTCACCATCTCCTCCGGATGCCACTGCACTGCCATCAGAAAGGGATATTCCCCGGCGGATTCCACCGCTTCCACAAACCCATCCTCCGAACGTGCCGTCACTTTCAACCCCCGACCGATCCGCTTGACGGCCTGGTGGTGCAGGCTATTGACGCGGCAAGCGCCCTGAACGATCGCCCCCAGGTTCGATTCGGTATCCGTCACCAGCACGCTATGGGTGGCCTCCTGGCGAGACTTGCCGGCATCCGTCTGGCGATGCTCAACCTGCGGTTCCGCGTCTTCTTTCATATCCTGGTAGAGCGTGCCGCCAAATCCCACATTGATCATCTGCACGCCTCGGCAAATTCCCAGGATCGGAGCCCGGCGCGCCAGGGCTGCATTGAGCAGCGAGAACTCAAATTCATCGCGAGGGCGGTGGTCGTGGACACTGTCGTGTTGCTTCTCTTCACCGTAAAAGGACGGGTCCACATCTTCCCCACCGGCGAACAGGATGCCATCGTAATCTTCGGGGTGTGTGCGGGGTGCATCACTGGCTGACACGAGCTGTATCTCGCTTTCCTCTGCGCCTGCCGCCAGCAGAGCTTGAAAGTAAGGCGATTCAACACCGCGGGCTTTTTCCTTTTCGGAAACGGAAAGGGCAATGCGCATAAAGTGACCCTCCTTGCCCCAATCCAAATATTCGGCGGCGGGGGCTATTCCCAAATAATATCGGACAACCGACAGATTAGTCCTGAAATTCTCGCACCCGATTCAGCCTGCGCGGACAGGCCGGGCTCTGGTCGTTGTGCCCGAAGTATACGTGTCCCATTCCTCGACGGAGACCCAAGAAATATGCCCCAACAACTGTGTCCCGCCCGTTTATTTCCAAATGATCGTTAATGTCGCGCGATGACATAGTGTCTATTGACTTATCAATGGATGGTGGTATCGTCAGCGAGATTTCTCTCACTCATTGTTGTGTGGCGGACGTCGGGCGTGGCCGCGCCGTCGGCTGTCCGTTGCGTTCCATGTGCGGCCAATGGGAACTGCCCCGGAGCCCCCAGCCAAACCATGCTGGCGTGGAGACAAGTCATGCTCAAGCAAACCCTCGTATTAATCTGTGTGGCTTTTCTTTCCTGTGCCGCCCTATTACCAGGGCAGTCATTGCGTTCCACTATGAAAGGACCAGCGGCAGGAGTCAGGGGCCGCATCACAATCGACGACTTTGTGCGGGGCAAAGTGCAAACCAACCCGATCCCCAAGCTAAAGCTATATCTCCTGCGTGTTGATGACAGCAAGCCTCTTGTCGAATTGCAGGAAAGTTGCAGCCGAGCCGTAGCGGATCCCGGGGCAAATCCCTTGCGGGCCTACAATCTTTGCGCCCAGAACCTCCGCCGGGCCGTTGCCCTGGTTCCCACGCTACCCTCCGTGGCAACAGCCGAGACGAATCGCGATGGGGAGTATGAATTTGATGCCGTCCCCGCCACCGGCAGGTACCATGTGGTAGGCGTCAAGACGGTGGAAGGAGCCGAACCGATAGTGATGGTGGGCGTCACCAACAAGTTGCGCGCGGGCGATCACGTCACCCTGAACCTGTCGGCCAACGACCCGTGGACAAGAGCCGTAACCCCCTGAGCCTCAATACCTGGATGATTTGCGAGCCCCTGGGAAGCGGCAGCCTTCCCACGGATGTGATCGGCTCGCGGTTTGGAGGCGCCTGAGGCAGGGCATTCCGAAAAAGCCAATTGCAGCAGGGCACGTTACGCTCGACTCTTCAGCCGGCGGGAGGAATACCCTGCCCCGCTTCGAACCAACTTGCATGACCGCCGCAGGCAGAGCGCAGCCTTCACACTTCTCCCCTCTGGCACTGGCCTCCGACCAAATCCGCCGCGGCGAAGGGCATGACGGGCACGATCAGGCCACAGCCTTTAACGTGGTCTTCGAATGGAACAGGCCTGCCTCGCGTTCGTACGCCCTTACTGTGTAGAAGATCGCGTTGTCGAAAAAGTGTCCGATCAGGCGCCGCAGTTCCCTCTCCTGATGCAACTCGACAGCGGAATCCACCAGGCCGGTGGTACGAACGTATGCATAAAGGTGATTCTTTGTGGAGATCAGCGCAAAAACAATTTCCTCCAGGGGAACACCTTCCGCATAGCGGCGGATCGCCAGGTCGGCGTAATTAGCCTCAATCGGCTCCTCACTCCTTTGGCTCACCCAATGTCCGAGATTCTTATAAACAGCGTAGGTCCGATAGTGCAACTCTTCGTAGGTCAGATGATGGTAATGCGGAGTCCGGGGATTGCTCTGGAGATCCTCAACGAGACCCCTGGTCAACTCCTCCGCGTGGTCTTCGATCATTTGCACCAAGCGAACGGAAAGCATAGCGCACCTCCCGGTTAGCCTGCTTTGAGCTTGGAGATGGAAACAGGCTTGATCATAGCAGCAGTCCTCCCATGGGCCTTTGCCTGCGAGGTTCGGGCGCACTCGTTAATGGCAGAGTAGACCTCGATTGGGTCAGAGTCAAGCGAGGTTGAGGCGACACCCGCGCAAGGAAAGTGCCCGAGCAGCAGAGCCGCAACCAAGTCTCGTCGGGGCGGCAGAAGGAAGGTGAGGGTGGCACAATATTGAATCCACTGCCCTCGCCCCCTTGGGGGAGAGGGTGGACTGCAACCGGCGTTTTCATCAGCCGGGGCAGGACGGGTGAGGGGGTCAAAAACTGGAGTGCAGTGACGAGTGACAAGCAATCGTTCGAATCAAACCGAGACACGACAGGGCATTCACTTTTGCCCTTTGCTCCTTGCCTGTTGACTCGCTTTTCCGATTCTGCCGCGAGGCAGCCGCCTACTTCCCCAGCAAATCCCGCAACCCCGCCTCGTCCAGAATCACGATGCCCAGGGTGCGGGCCTTTTCCAGTTTGGAGCCGGGGTCGGCACCCGCCACCACGCCACTCCAACCTGCCACGCAATTGCGAGACACCCCATCATACCAACCTGCCCATCCTATTCAGCAAGCATCCGAAGGAACTCAGCTTCAGAAATGATTTCGATGTCACTGCCGCTCGCAAGTAGCGACTCTGCCTTCTTTAACTTGCTACTCTTGACGCCACCCTTCAATTTGGAAAAATCCAGATCACCCAGGACCAGGAAATTTGTCTCTCGTGCTAACGACTCACCACAGTGCCCTCCACTGTTAACAACCCTTTGTGCCGCTTCTTTTCGTACCATTGATTGAAGGGTGCCAGTGAAAACGACGGTCTTCTCGAAAAAAGGATGGTGCTGGTTGAAGTCACCAGCAGCCGCTCGAATTGCCGCTAGCCCTTCGTGCGTTTGTCGAACATGACAGGATTTGTAGCCGCCAGGATGTAGCTGCCCAGACAGGATCCCCGTATTTTCCATGAGTTCCGCAATCGTTGTGGCGCTGATTTGATGGCTGGCCCGCAACGCAACTTCTGCACACGCTACCGCGTCCTCTTCTGCATCGTGGTGCTTGAACTCGACCCCCAAGTAATCACACACTGTGGTCAATCCGTACCCATGCAAGCCAGGCCAGACACGCCTTGCAGTCACTCGGGTGCAAAGATAGCTAAGTTGAGGGTATGGAATGCCGTATTCATCCAACACATGCCGTAGCACGCTCATATCGAAACTCGCGTTGTGAGCAACGACTAATCTGCCTTCGAAGTACTGGCGAAATCCGTCCCACAACTTGTTGAACTCTGGTTTATCGGCCACGTCTTCTTCCGTTATGCCGTGGATGTAAGTGTTGTAGGGGTCGAAATAGAGCTCAGGAGGATGAATCAACCAAGAAGCCCTAGCGGCGATCTTCTGCCCTTCGATAATCGCTATTCCCATAGCACACACGCTTGAGCGCTTTGAGCTAGCGGTTTCGAAATCAACAGCGACACAAACCTCTGGATGGCTCAAGGGGCGTCTCCCAATAAGGCTGCAAGTTGTTGTTCATCAAGAGTAGTAACTCCGAGCGCGATCGCTTTGGCGTATTTTGACCCCGGTTTGGAGCCAACCACCACGTAGTTTGTTTTCTTACTCACAGAGTCAGTCACCTTTCCCGCCTGAAATTCGATCAATCGTTTGGCTTCCTCTCGCGTCCAGCGGCCAAATTCACCGGTCAGCACAAAAGTCTTTCCTTCAAGTCGGGTACCCTTCGATTGTTTTTTCTCCTCGTCCACCGTTACCCCTGCTCGCTGCAATCTGTCGAGAATTTCCCGGTTAGATCTTTCACCGAAGAACTCTACAATGCTTTGACCAACCTTAGGACCCACCTCTTGCACCTTAGCCAGTTCGTCCAATGTAGCCTTGCTCAATAATTTGAGTGACCCGAAATGTGCCGCCAACAGTTGCGCGGTACGCTCCCCCACGAAGCGGATTCCCAAAGCAAAGATGAGACGAGCAAGTCCAGCCGTCTTGCTCTTGTTAATTTCGTCGAGTACATTCTCAGCCCACTTGTCGGCGTTTCGTTCAAGGAACGCAAGACCCTCTTCTGTCGATTTCTCGAAGAACCTCGCTACATTGCCCGCAGATGTCTTGCTCACACCCTTAATCCCGTACAAATGCTCTAAAGGGGCCTTCCGGAGAGCTTCAAGCGAGCCGAAGTGTTCCGCCAAACAAGATGCTGTTTTGGCCCCAATTGAGGGAATTTCGTAAGCCTGGATGAGGCGGCCCAACCGCTTTGCATCGCTCTCCCTCGAACGCCTCATGCCGACGAGGCGCGCCTTAGTTAAACTGTAAAGGTCCGCCACATCCTTCACGGTTTTGCTGTCAACCAGTTCGTCTGCAAGTGCTTCGCCCAACCCTTGAATGTTCATGGCACTCCTCCCAGCAAAGTGCAGGAGCGATTCTTTGAGCTTGGCGGGGCAAGCAGCATTGACGCATCGGTAGGCCACCTCCCCTTCCGCACGATGGACTTCCTCGCCGCACACTGGGCACTCTTTCGGTCTCTCAAATTCGTGCGCGTTTTCAGCGTGCTTCACTACCTTGACGACTTGGGGAATCACTTCCCCCGCGCGCTGGATCAGGACTGTGTCACCAATCCTTAAACCCAGCCGCTCGATCTCGTCCATATTGTGCAGTGTGGCATGGCTGACGGTAACGCCACCCACGTCCGCTGGCTCGAGGTCAGCCACCGGTGTCAGTGTCCCGGTGCGGCCCACCTGAAAGCGAATACCCTTGACTGATGTCTCGGCCTGACGAGGAGGATACTTATATGCTACGGCCCAGCGGGGCGACTTGGCCGTCGTGCCCAGTTCCTGCCACAGGCCGATTTCATTGACCTTGATGACAATCCCGTCGATCTCGTAGTCTAGGTCATACCTCTTCGTTTCCCACAACTCGATGTAATTGAGTAATTCGTCCAGTTTCATGCAGAGCTTCCAATTCTGGACGACTTTGAAGCCCAGCTTGGCGAGCGTTTCGAGCGCCTTCGCGTGCTCTCCCCTCGGCTCGATGCCGTTCACATGCAGGTAATAAACGAACATGTCGAGCTTCCGCCCCGCCACAATGCGTGGATCGAGTTGCCGGATGGAGCCTGCCGCAGCGTTGCGCGGGTTGGCAAACTTCTGTTCGCCCGCCGCCTCGCGTTGCGCGTTGGTATGCTCGAACGCCTTGTGGGTCATGATGACTTCACCGCGAACTTCAAAACGCGGCGGATTGCCGATTAACTCCAACTTCTTTGCTGCAATGTGTAAGGGTACGGAGCGAATGGTCCTGATATTGCTGGTCACGTCTTCGCCCACTTCACCGTCACCGCGCGTG
>JARLGN010000394.1 GCA_031292775.1 Acidobacteriota bacterium
ACAGCAACTTGTGGGTGGCCCACAACACCCAGGCTTGCAGTGAAACCGATCCTGATCCCGGCGGCCAATTCCTGTGGCTGGAAGGGATGTTGGCGAAGTCCAGGAGCGCCGGAGGTACGGCAACTTTAATCCTGCACGTTCTGCCCGGGATTGACGCCATGAGGTCCTCCACCGGCGCCCCACGGGGGTTGTGGACCGACCGCTGCACGCAGAGGTTGATTTCAGAATTAACCAATTTCCGCGGAGTGGTCCGCGAGATTTACGCCGGCCATATCCATCGCGACGATTTCCGCCTCCTTCCCGACACCGAGGGAAAACCTCTGTGTACAATTCATATCGTTCCGGCCGTCAGCCCGGTGTACCTCAATAATCCTGCGTTTGAGGTTGGCTGGTACGGCAAGGACGACGGCGGCTTGAGGGACTACGCTCCGCAATTCCTGGATCTCGGCAACGCTCAACCGACCTGGAAGACGGAGTACATCTTTACGCAAGCTTACGGCTTTGCACGACCCAACCTTGCGGCGCTGAAGGAACTGAGCACGGCGATTCATGAAGGCAATCCCCAATCCGGCGTGGGTAAGAAGTACGTGGACTTCTACGCCGCGGGAGTGGGTCCGTTTCTGACTCCCGCTAATTGGTTGAATTACTCTTGCGCGCAAACGGAATTCACGGCCTCTCGATTTGACTTATGCCGGCGCGCCGGAGCAGGCCGGTAGCGGATGATGCAGCGGCGAGTTGACCCTCGGCTAGACGTGAAGCCACTTTAAAATTGCTGCCCCCAAACCTTGACTCGCAGGCGCAGGAATGGTATCCATGCTGCGGTCTTCTTGAATAGATAGGGCAGGGACAATTGGTCTGAACGTCTTGGGATGTGACCCTCCATAGCGAAGGACGGCGTAGGACATCCCACTCTTCACGCTACCGGTTATGGTCCCATTCTGCGAAAGATTCTGACCCGGTGTTCCAATCGTAAGTCCCACGATCCGGGCGCGGGATAGAAAAATCAACGGCATCAAATTCGAGGGCCTCATGCTTGACGCTTTACTTGTTCATCGCCTGCACTTTGCTTACACCGTTACCTTCCACTATTTGTTTCCCCAACTCACCATGGGTTTGGCGCTGCTGATTGTGATTTTGAAAACGCTGGCGCTGCGAACGGGTGACGAACAATACAACCGCGCGGCGCGCTTCTGGGCGCATATCTTCGGCATCAACTTTGCCATGGGCGTGGTGACGGGAATTCCCATGGAGTTTCAGTTCGGCACCAACTGGGCGCAGTTCTCCAAGGCTGCCGGTGGGGTGATCGGCCAGACGTTGGCCATGGAAGGCGTCTTTTCGTTTTTTCTGGAATCGAGCTTCCTCGGATTGTTCCTTTACGGAGAGAAGCGCCTGGGACCCAAGGGCCACTGGTGGGCTGCCTTCATGGTGTTTGCGGGATCGTGGCTCTCCGGCTACTTGATTGTTGCCACGGATGCGTGGATGCAGTACCCGGTGGCTTACCGGCTGGGCCCGCATGGCGAAATCATGCTCACGAGTTTCTGGGGATTGCTCCTGAATCCCTGGGCACTGTGGCAGTACGCGCATAACATGAGCGGCGCGGTGATCACCGGGGCGTTCGTCATGGCCGCCGTGGGCGCGTTCTACCTGCTGACCAAACAGTTCCAGGCGCACGCAAAAACCTTTGTGCGGGTGGGTGTGATCGCAGGTTTGGTGGCCGCACTGTTTCAAATCATACCCACAGGCGATGCGCAAGGCCGCATGTTGGCGAATCACCAGCCGGCAACGTTGGCCGCGATGGAAGGAATGTTTGAGACGCAACGGGGTGCTCCGATTGCCCTGGTTGGACAACCGGATATTCAAAACCATCGACTGGATAATCCCTTGCTGGTGCCGCGGGTGTTGAGCTTTCTCACCTACCGGCGCTGGATGTCGGAAGTGAAGGGTTTGGACGCTTTCCCGCAGCAGGATTGGCCCGACAATATTCCTCTTCTGTATTACAGCTACCACATTATGGTGGGACTCGGCACCATCTTCATTGCCGTTATGCTGCTGGCGGCATGGAAGCTGTGGCGCGGGACCCTTTACGAATCGCGTGGCATGCTCTGGGCGCTGATGCTCTCTCTGCCGTTCCCATACATTGCCAATACGGCAGGGTGGATGACGGCGGAATTTGGCCGCCAGCCGTGGCTGATCTACGGGCTGATGCGCACGCAGGCCGGCATCTCGCCGCAGGTTTCTTCCGGCAACGTCTGGTTCACCCTGATTGGCTTCATGGGAATGTATACCGTGCTCAGCATTCTGTTTTTGTTCCTGGTTCGCCGGGTAATTGAGAAGGGGCCGGAAACGGCCTGATATTGAGTAAGCAGTAGGCGCCAGGCAGCTTGGAGAAGGCAGAAAGCAAAAGGCGGAAGGCAGAAGGCGGCGCAAGTGCTTCCGCCTCAACTTGGAACTTTGGATACGGGGCTCGGGAACCGGCACGCGCCAAAGGCGCTCTCTGCCTACTGCTTTCTGCCTACTGCCTACTGTCCTCATGGGGGGTCTTTTCATGCAAACAGTTTGGTTTTGTCTCATTGCCATTATGATCGCGATGTACGTGGTGCTGGATGGGTTCGACCTCGGCGCCGGCGCCATTCATATGTGGATCGCGCGGAATGACGGCGAGCGGCAGCAGGTGATTCGCTCCATCGGTCCGGTGTGGGATGGCAACGAAGTGTGGCTGCTGGCAGCGGGAGGAACCTTGTACTTTGCCTTTCCGGCGCTTTACGCCTCCGGGTTCAGTGGCTTCTATCTGCCGCTGATGATTGTCCTGTGGCTGCTGATTCTGCGCGGAATTGCCGTGGAGTTCCGCGGGCATCTCACCAGCGCCGTCTGGCTGAAGTTCTGGGACGTCGTCTTTGCCGGGTCAAGCCTGCTGCTAGCCGTGTTCTTTGGAGCGGCTCTGGGCAACGTGGTGCGCGGCGTGCCTCTGAACGAGCAAGGGTATTTCTTTGAGGCGCTTTGGACCAACTTCCGCCTGGGACCCAACACCGGCATTCTGGACTGGTACACCATCATCGTGGGAGTGGCGGCTTTGGTCACCCTTGTATTGCATGGCGCGCTATGGGTGGCCTTGAAAACCGAGGGTCCGGTGAACGATCGCTCCTTCCGTTTGGCCCGCGGCATATGGTGGCTTGTACTGGTGTTGACCATCGTTCTCACCGCGATTACCTTTAAAGTCCAGCCAGGGGTTCCCGCAAATCTGGCCCTCCACCCCTGGGGATACGTCTTCCCGGCGCTGGCGCTGAGCGGTTTGGCGGGAATGCTATGGTTCATGCGAAAGCGCGACGAATTGAAGAGCTTTCTGGCGTCCTGCATTTACATCGTGGGCATGTTGACCAGCGTGGTCTTCGGATTGTATCCGCTGGTTCTGCCCGCCAGCACCAATCCTGCTTATTCACTCACCGTCGATAATGCCAAAGCCGCGGATTATGGGCTACGCATTGGCTTCGTGTGGTGGATCATCGGCATGATTCTGGTTGCTGGCTACACGTATCATGTTTAC